>CAURRL010000049.1:0-7414 GCA_963526895.1 uncultured Campylobacter sp.
TTTTCTACTTTGATCGTCACGGTTTGTGCCACGCCGTTATCGTCGTTTGCGCTGCTCGTAAATGTTTTGTGCGTAGCGTCAGATCCGCCCGCGTTCCACTGTGCGCTTGATTTTACGGTATCGTCGCTGCCGCCTTTGATCTCTAGCGTCTTATCCTGGGCGCCAAGGTCTAGCACGTCTTTTGGATCGACGTTTAGCACGGCGTTATTTACGGCGCTTACATCGACGGAGTTTATATTTTCTGCTACTTTTGCGATCTTTGATAGATCGATATTGCCGTCTCCGTCTAGGCTGTTTACGACTATGTTGCCATTATTATTGGTCGTTGTCATCTTAGTGTCGTTGCCGGTACCTAAACCAACGCTCCCTACGGTCGCGCCGTCTTGGACGATGAGCGTATCGTCGTGGTTGCCAGTTCTAACGGAGTTTACTACGGTGCCTGCGTCTTTTACGATGACGGTATCCTCGGTGTTTCCGCCGGTATTGTTATCGTCTCTAAAGTCGACGGCCGTATTTATGACGTTTACCTTCGCTCCGCTTTGAACGACGATAGTTTGCTCGCCGCCCGCTCCGTAGGCGTATAGAGCGCCCCTTACCTCGGCGCCGTCCTCGACGGTTATAGGCGCGTTGCCGTTACTTTGTATGCCACCAACGCTAGTGCCCTCGCCTGAGACCGTTACGGTGCCGTTTCCGGTGTTTGCGCTAACTGCGTGCTCGATATAGGCTTTGTTGTCTACGCGTATAATGTCATCGCCGGCGTGACCGCTAACCGAGTGCGCTCTAGTGCCGCTTCCGGTTACGGTTATCTTATCATCGCCGTCCCAGCCGGCTATGCCCGCATTTACAGCGTGCGCTCCATCGCTTAGCACTATCTTATCATCGCCTTCGCCGCCTGTGATGCTTCCATTTACTCTAAGCTGCGGAGTAGTTAGTCCTTCGCCTACTACCGTTCCGGCGCCGGTTACGGTTATCTCGTCTTCGCCCGCGCCGCCTTCTACGGTTTTGTTGACTTTTGATCCGCTTGTTACATCGATGTTGTCTGCACCGTCTCCGCCTCTTACGTGCTCATTTACGACCGCACCGTCTGAAATCTTGATAGTATCATTGTCTTCATTGCCATCTACGCTACCGGTCACGACCGTGCCGGTGCCGGTTACGGTTATATTATCGTTACCCCATCTTCCAACTATGCCGTCAACCTTAGCCTTGTCGCTAACTAAAATAGTATCATCGCCGCCTCTACCGTTTATCGAGCTAACGTATGTTTGATCGCCGGTTACGGTTATAGTATCGTCTCCCGAATCTCCCCTCACCTCACCTTCTACATTTGCGCCATTTTTTACAGTGATGACATCGGCGCCGTCTCCGGCAAATATATGCTTCGCACTGGTTCCCGCGCCGCTTAACGTTATAGTATCGGCATCAGCGCCGCTATCTACTATATCCAAAGCCGGATTTACCTGCTTTTCATATATATCATTCATCGTTTTAGTATCGCCTCTTATCTGGCCTATTACTTTGGCGCCGCTCTCTAGGGTTATAGTATCTTTTCCTGCCTCTCCGAGTATATTATTTATTGACGAACTTCCTTTGGCAGTTATCACATCATCGCCTGCGCCGCCGCGGATATTTCCTCTTACCGTAGCGTTTTCGACGTTTATGGTATCTATACCGTCATTGCCGTACACGTTACCTACGGTAGCGTTATTTTTAACATTTATAATATCCGTGCCATCGTTACCTTCTATGGTAACGACCTTGGCTTTGTTTTCGACGGTTATAGTATCGTTGCCCTTATCGCCTTTTACCTCTTTTACGTAAGTATTTTCTCCAGAAACCTCGATAGTATCGTTATCCAGGTCTCCGCTAACATAGCCTTCTACTCTAGCGCCGTTTTTAACGTAAATTTTATCGTCGCCGTGTCCGCCTTCGATTTTTTCTGATACAGTAGCGTTATCTACTGTAATAGTATCTACGCCTCTATCGCCTTGTACCGATTTTACTTTGGCTTTATCGCCGATCGTTATCGTAGAGTCGCCCGAGCTTACGTCGCCGACGCGAGACACTTCGGTATTTTCTCCAGTAACGGTTATGGTGTTGTTTCCGGTTTCGCTATACATACCTTCGTTTGCTCCGTAAACCCATCCTGCTACTTTCGAGCCGCTCTCTACGGTGATAGTATTGCCGCCTTGATCTCCGGAAATATTTCCTTTTACGCTAGATTCGTTTTTCACCGATATCGTATCATCGCCCTTTGCGCCTACTATAGCTACTCTGATCGGGTTGCCTTGGCTATTTGTAGCGCTTTTGCCCTCTATGGTAGATTTATTTACAGCTATATCGTCTTTTCCGCCCTCGCCGTAAATAACTCCACCGATAGTGCTCTCTGTGATATTTATAGTATCCTTGCCATCTACGCTACCATCCGTAACGTTTTGTCTATGATCTGCGTCGCCGAATACGTTTTTCTTCACTTCACTGTTTATTATATTGATCTCGTCGTCGCCTCTACCGCCCCAAATTTGACCGTTTACGGTTGAATTTTTGATAGTGATCTTATCATTGCCGTGCTTGTTGTAGTCGTTTTGAGCCCCACCTAGATAGCTATCCGCGTGTACGCCTTGGTGATTATGCGACAGATCCGATACGGCTCCAGTTGCTCTATTGACGTATACGCCGTAAAAGCTATCCGCTCCGCCTATTTCGGAGTCGGTTATTTCTATCTCGTCACCGCCACCCTCGGTTAAGATTCCGCCCACTTTAGAGCCGTTTTTAACAAACACCTTATCGTCGCCAGAATTTGTAAAGATAGTTCCTTTTACGGTAGCGTCATCTACGGTGACTTTTTGATCATCCCTACTGTCTATATCTATATCAAAAGCAACGGTAGCCTTATTTTGAACGGTTACGTCGTTTTTAGTCTCAAGCGTTCCGCCGCCATTAGCTTCTCCGAACTTATAGCCTGTTATTCTACTTACGCTAGTGTCGTCTCCATCAACTACTACTTTATTATTTCCGGTGCCTAGTTGCACGCCGGCATCATACTGATCCTTGGCAGTACTAGAGTCTTTATCCCCTACCGTAGCGCCGCTTTTTACATTGATAGTATCGTCGCCGTCGCCGTCAAAGATAGCTTTTTTGATTACGGCTTTATCGCTAACATTTATAGTATCGTCACCGCCTCCGGCAAAAACGCTGCCTTGTATCGTCGTATGTTCGCCCTCTACATTGATCTTGTCATCGCCGCTACCGCTATTTACGTTATTTAAAATTTCAGCTCCGTTTTTGACGGTAATCGTATCGTCTCCAGTTCCTGTTGAAACCATATCTACTTTAGCGCCGTCTACGGTGATATCGTCGGCCTTGTCGGAACCGAAAATTTTAGGATTTACGGCGCCGCTAACTTTCACGATAGTAGTAGTTGCAGGATCATATCCCGAAGTATCGGCCGTTTCGCTTGCTACTACTAGCTTTTTAGCCTGATCTGAGCCTATGATTACGCTCTTATCCTTACTTATATACCATCCGTCTTGGATGTCGAATTCTTCGGTGTTGTAGTTTAGATAAGCCTTTTCAAAAGTCTGCGAATTTACGGTTTTGTTCTCTTTAGTCACGGTATACCCGCCCGGGATCGCCGAGCTAAACAAAGAGCTCGTATTAGCCGTATTAAAATCCGCATAAGGAGCTGCTAATTGACCACTTACTGCGCTATCTAAAGCTTCGAAATACTCATTTGACTTATCTAAATTTGTAGTTCTAACGGCTGCTTTAGCGCCTGTTTGGCTGATCTCCGCATCATACGCAGATGATGGGATTTCGATCCTTTTCGGATCTAGCTGCGGCTCTGACTGCGACTGCTGAGAACTAGCGCTCTCGGTAGCGCCCCTTGTCGCTGAGCCCTGATACGCGCTACTGCTTTGCGAACTTTGGCTAGCTCCGCCTAGATCGCCGTAAGTAGCAGTTACGTTTGAAATATGGCCGCCCTGCGTAAATGAAACTTGGCTTAGGCTAACGCCGTCGCTGCTAGCAGAGCCTGTGCCGCCGCCCGCTGCGGTCGCCTCTAGATCTTGCAGTTCGGTTCCGTTAAGCAATGCTTGTTGCAAAGCCTCAACATTAGCCATCGCAGTCTCGTTTCCAAAGCCCTCATTTACCGCCACGCTTTGATCGAGCACTAGCGTATCTTTGCCTAGCATTACGATATCTTTGCCGTTGTTTGCCGAGATTACAATCTTAGACGCTGCGTCTTGTCCGACGATACTCTCGCCAAGATAAACTATATCCCCCACGTTTAGCTCTCTTTTTACGCCGTTGCTACCGACAGCTACGACTTTGCCCTCTATGCTTTTTACTACTCCTGCTCGAGTTTGCATAAATGCTCCTTTTCGTTTTTAAATTTGCGAGGATTATATAGTTATTTGGAGATTTTGTATATTGTACCAAAGTACAATGCGTTAAATTTTAGAGGCGTTTACGAGCAAAATAGGGGCACAAATTTAACCCTGCGCCCCTCAAATTTAGCCTAAATTTTAAAATTTCTTCTTTCTCACGTCCGCGACGATATTTTTAGCCATATCGTCGATCTGGCGCGTTATGTCGTTTGTCGTATTTACGATAGAGATATTTTCGTGCGTGATGTTATCTATCGCGGATACCGACTCGTTTATCATATTTATCGCGCCGGTTTGCTCTTTGATATTCTCGCTCATATCGTTGATGCTTTGAGCTAGTACGTTTGCATTAGCTTCGATTTCGCCGAGCGATTTTTGTGTTCGTTCAGCGAGCTTTCTAACCTCATCGGCTACGACGGCAAAACCGCGTCCGTGCTCGCCTGCGCGTGCCGCCTCTATAGTAGCATTTAGAGCTAGCAAATTCGTCTGATCGGCGATATCGCGGATGATCACGATGATATTTTTGATCTCCTCGCTTTGGCGAGTTACGTCCTGCGCCTTTTGACTGATGGCGTTCATAGAGCTGCTCATCTGCTCGACTGCTGCGGCGCTTTCTTGGATGGAGTGGGCTTGTTTGCTTGCGCCCTCCGTCAAATTTCGCATAGAATCGGCCAAAATTTTAGCACGCTCTTCTAGCATCTGCGCCTCTTTTAGATTTTCTTTTAGCATGTGACTCACGGCGGCTCCGGCACTCTCTATGCCTACGATCATATCTTTTAGGTCGCTTTCTAGCTCCTCTTGCACCTCGACTTTAGCTGTATAGTCGTTTTTGTTGTAGGAATCTAGCACGCGCGCGATATCTTTTAAATTTGACGAGATAGATGCAAAGAATCGATTTAACAGCTCTTTTAGCTCGACTAGCGCAGGATTGTTTGGATCTGCTTTGATAGTCGCGCCCATGTGGCCTTTTATCATAAGATTTGCGATACCGTTCATCTCCTCGATTAGGGAGCCGTCTTTTTTGATGCCGCCTATGACCTTATCGATATTTTCATTAATAGCTCGGCTCATAACGCCAAATTCATCCTGCGTACTTACGACTAGCTTTTCAGGAGCTTTAGATGCTTCATAAGTAACGAATTTAAACGTATCGTCGAGCTTTTCTTGGATAGTTTTTATCGGGCTTAGGGATTTTTTAAGTAGCACATAGACAAATAGCGAAAGCACAATGATAAACACCGCGGCTAGTATAAGCTGAGCTTTTAAGAGCGGCAAAGTGTTGCTAGAAAAGGTATCCGCGCCGATCGCTGCAACCGCCAGCCAGCCTTGTTCGTTGATAGGTATGAGCTTGGCCGTTACGTTCTCGCCCTTATAGTTGACGTATGGTATCAGGCTGTTTTCGTCAAACCTTTTTGCTGCGTATTCTTCCGCTAAATATTTACTCGCGGGGACGGTTTTTCCTACATTTGACGGGTCGCTATGCATTAGTATCAGACCATCTTTATTCATAACGTAAACATACCCGTATTCGGTTTTGCCCATATCGAGGATCTTTTTGCTGAGAGCGTCGATTTTTAGATCTATCGCCGCTACACCCGCAAATTTACCGCCCTCATTTACCGGCACGGCAAAGGTCATAACCAAAACCTTATTTATCGCATCTACGTAAGGCTCGGTATAGATAGCCGCATTTGCAGATTTTGCCTGCATATACCAGGCCCGACCGCGAGGGTCGTAGTTGTCGGCTTCGGGAGTAGATTTGGTATTGTCGGACTGAAAGTAGTGTCCGTCGCTCTCCCTGCCGTAGTAAATATAATCCACGATAGAATTTGCTTGATCTTTTTCTAGCGCCAATGCTTTTAACAGCTCTTCTTCGCTATGTTGCGCTTTCTGGATTTTTACGCCTAGTTTTTTTACCGTGTCGATATAGTCTTTAAAAAACGACTCCGTAACGGCGTCGATGTCTTGTAAAATTTGAGCCTGATTTTGGCTAACGAGCTGGACGACTTTATTTTGCGCCGTATAGTAGCTAACGGCGGAAATAGCGGCAAATGAGACAATGAGCGAGACGATGAGCATCACGGCTATCTTGTTCGTAATTGACCTAAACATAAACGCTTCCTTCATAAATTTAAATTCAAAATAAACGCTAATTATAGGCTTACAATAGTAAAACGGTGCTTAATCTTTAAATTTTATCTATTGCGCTACCGATAAATTTGTTTTTTGGAGTAAAATTTAGGTCAAATTTGCAAAATAAGGATATTTTATGTTTAAGGCTTTTAGAATTTACGATTTTATCAAAGATAACGAAAGCAGCGATTTTTACGGCGTATTCGTCGATAGGCTATATCCTCGCGGCATAAAAAAGGAGATATTTAGCTCGTTTTTGTGGTTAAAATCGGTTACGCCTTCAAACGAGCTTAGAGCGTGGTTTCACGAAGATAAAGAGAGGAGATTTAGCGAGTTTAGGCTCAAATTTAAAAGCGAGCTTGCAAACGAGGAAGCAGCGACGGGACTAAAAAAGCTAAAATCGCTAGAAAAAACCCACGGCAAAATCGCACTACTAACGGCAACAAAGGATATAAATTTAAGCCACGTTACGGTGATTTTAGAAGCTCTGGGAGCGAAGGATTAAATTTTACTTTTTGCGGGATTTTAAATTTTACTTTGGCGGCACGACTTTCAAATTTAAGTCAAAATCGGCAATCTTACGGCGATAAATTTAAAAAGATAGAGCGGCATCTTGCAAACCAAAACGCCGCATTAGCGTAATATTAGAAGCGTTGTCCGATAGTAAATTCAAACGTGCTGGTGTCATCGCTATCTTGTTTGTTAAGCGGTTTAGCAAAGATGAGCTGAAGCGGCCCCATCGGCGTCACCCACTCGATACCCACGCCGGCGCTGTATCTACTGATACGTCCGTCGATATACTCGTATCCGGCCCTTCTTTGTACGTGCTTACCCTCTATGATGCCATAGTCAACAAACATCACGCCGCGCATTTTTACGCGCTCTATTATCGG
>CAURRL010000050.1:0-7399 GCA_963526895.1 uncultured Campylobacter sp.
ACCACGTCCACCAGACCGTCGATAACGACGCGACTCTGGAGATCTCTGCTAAACAAGCGCTGATCCACGCTAGAAACGGAGCCGATATGATCGCTCCAAGCGGCATGATGGATGGCATCATCGCTACCTTGCGCGGGGCGCTGGATTTGAGCGGATATGAAAATTTGCCGATTATGGCGTATTCGACCAAATTTGCTTCGGCATACTACGGTCCGTTTCGCGACGTCGCAGAAAGCGCGCCAAGTTTTGGTGATAGAAAAAGCTACCAGATGGATAGCGCAAACCGCCTAGAAGCCGTGAGCGAGAGCCTGGAGGACGAGGCGCAGGGGGCAGATATCTTGATGGTAAAGCCTGCGCTTGCGTATTTAGACGTCATCCGCGATCTGCGCGAGGCTACGAGACTGCCGATCTGCGCGTACAACGTGAGCGGCGAATACGCCCTGCTAAAAGCTGCGGCAAAAGCGGGCGTCATCGACTATGAGCGCGTGATGATGGAGACGTTGGTCGGGTTTAAGAGGGCGGGGGCGGATTTAATAATCAGCTATCATGCTAAAGAAGCCGCTCAAATTTTAAGGGACTAGCGGCTCGTCTCGCGAGTATCTTTGCTTGATTTTGCAAATTTCGCCCTGCGATAGGCTACGTGCCTTATCTTGGGACGAAATTTACTTCAAAACAAGCAAATCTATCTCACGATACTTCGCCTTGTAAATTTTATGGGCAAATTTGGGAATAAGGGGGCAAAATGCGGCACTTTTTGACGTTAAACGATTTTAGTAAAGACGAAATCATCGAAATTTTAAATTTGGGTTTGCAGATAAAAAAAGAGGCAAAGGCACGAGATTTTAAGCCGTATCTAAAAGATCAAAAATTAGCGATGATATTTGAAAAAAGCTCGACTAGGACGCGCGTGAGCTTTGACGTGGGGATGAACGAGCTTGGCGGGCATGCGCTGTTTCTTAGCTCGAGCGACATCCAGATCGGGCGCGGCGAGCCGATAAAAGACACCGCGCGCGTGATCTCGCGAATGTGCGATCTCATCATGGCTCGCGTTAATCGCCACGAGACGTTAGAGGAGCTTGCCAAATTTAGCCGCGTACCCGTGATAAACGGACTTAGTGATAAATTTCACCCTGCGCAGCTAATGGCCGATCTCATGACGGCGGTCGAATGCGGGCTAAAAATAGACGAGATAAAAGCGGCGTTCGTGGGCGACGGCAACAACATGGCGCACTCGTGGCTTATGCTAGCTAGCAAGCTAGGCTTTGAGCTAAGGATCGCGACGCCAAAGGGCTACGAGCCGGATACCGACGTCGTAAATTTAGCGATGAAAAACGCTCAAATTTCGGGAGCTAAAATTTATCTAACTCGGGACGTAAAAGAAGCCGTCTCGGGCGCTAACGTAGTCACTACCGATACTTGGGTCTCGATGGGGCAAGAAGCGGAAAAAGAAAAGCGCTTAAAAGACTTCGCGGGCTTTTGCGTGGATGAAAATTTGATGAGTTTAGCTGCGCCCCGAGCGATCTTTTTACACTGCTTGCCGGCTTACCGCGGATACGAGGTGAGCGAGGCGGTCTTTGAGGCGCATGCGGATGAGGTTTTTGCCGAGGCGGAAAATAGATTGCACGCGCAAAAAGGCGTGATGGTTTGGCTCGATCGCCGCAGAAACGGGTAAGTTAAGGAACTAAATGAAAGAAAAAAATCTACAAAAAACATACGAAAAAATCGACGAAATTTCGGGCGAGCTTGGGATAAAAGAGGGCGAGAAGACGATATTTGAGATTGTGCCGACAAGTGATCCTAATCAAATGAGCCTTAGCCTAAAAAGCGGCTCGTGGGACGGGGTCGAGCCATGGTTTGGCATTGACGAAAATCAAAATTTACACACGATGGTTTCGTTAAAATCGCTCTCGCAGCTCATCGAAGCTTACCGCAACGTCCAAAAGGAAAATTTTGAGCTAAGGCTCGAAAAGACGATCTGGCAGAACGTACCGATAGACTTCGCCGACGTTTGGGTCGTGGCGATGGATGAGATACGCAAGATCGCCGCAAAAAATAAAAACAAAAGAAGTATCGACGTAAATTTGGAAAAACTGGTAAAGGGTATCAAAAAGCAGTATCCAAATTTGTTCGTCGATATGCAGAATTTAATGAAAAACGCAAGGAATAAAACGCTATGATAGATTTTGACGCTTACGTGAAGTATTCGCGCCCGGGACCGCGCTACACGAGCTATCCGACCGCGCCCGAGTTTAGCGATAAATTTACCTACGAGGACTACCTGGCGGAACTAAAAAACCGCGACGCCTCGCGCCCGCTTTCGCTTTATTTGCACCTGCCGTTTTGCCGCAGCGCCTGTTATTTTTGCGGTTGCAACGTGATCTATACGAGCAAAGAAGACCGCAAAACGCGATACATGGAGTATCTACAAAAAGAGCTCGACTTGCTAGCGGCGAACCTCGACACGAGCGCGCCGGTGCTGCAAATGCACTTTGGCGGCGGCACTCCGACATTTTACGGCGCGGATCAGCTAGATGAAATCATCAAAATGATAAAGGCTAAATTTAAAAACTTCTCGCCCGAGGCTGAAATCAGCTGCGAAATCGACCCGAGATTTTTAACAATAGAGCAGCTTGACGTGCTAGTCTCTCACGGATTTAACCGTATCAGCTACGGCGTGCAGGACTTTGATGAGCGCGTACAAAAAGAGATCCACCGCATACAGCCCTACGAGATCACCAAAAACGCCGTGGATATGGCGCGCGCCAAGGGCATAAACTCGATAAATATGGACCTGATCTACGGCTTGCCGTATCAGACGCTAGAGAGCTTTAAGGCGACGCTTGATAGGGCTCTGACACTATCTCCGGACCGTCTTGCAGTATTTAACTACGCGCATGTGCCGTGGATAAAAAAATCTATGCGTAAATTTGACGAAGCTACGCTACCTAGCCCTAAAACCAAGCTTGAAATTTTAAAATACACGGCCGAGTTTTTTATCAAAAACGGCTACAAAATGATCGGCATGGATCACTTTGCAAAGCCGGGCGACGAGCTTTTCGGCGCGCTTGCTAACGGCACGCTGCATCGCAACTTCCAAGGCTACACGACCAAGGGCGGAGCCGATCTCATCGGCATCGGACTAACTAGCATCGGTGAGGGGCAAAGATACTACGCGCAAAATTTCAAAGATATGGACGAATACGAAAAAGCCCTAGATAGCGGCGTTTTGCCGTATTGCAAGGGTATATATCTAACTGGCGACGATCTAATCAGAAAAGCCGTGATAATGAGCCTGATGAGCAACTTTGCGCTTGATATTAAGGCGGTCGAGGCTAAATTTGACATCAAATTTTTCGAGTATTTTAAAGATGATTTAATCGAGCTTGAAAATTTGAGCGAATTCGTAACCGTAATGCCAGAAAAAATCAGCGTAAACGAGACCGGTACGCTGATCATACGAAATATTGCAATGTGCTTTGACGCGTATTTGAAAAAAATACCTGAAAATTTACGTCGATTTTCTAAAACGGTTTGATGGGTTGATATGTTTAAATTTGGCGAAATTTCAGATAAATGCGTAAAATGCGGTAAATGCATCCAAGTCTGCACGATCCACAAGATAAACTCTGACGAAACGACCTCTCCGCGCGGATTCTTGGATCTCGTAGGGGCTTACGAGCGCGGCGAGCTAAAGCTTGATAAAAGCGCAAAAAATATCTTTGAGAGCTGCTTTTTATGCACCAACTGCGTCGAGGTCTGTCCAAACTCCTTGCGCGTGGATACGGCGATAGAAAACGTCCGTCGCGATATCGCGGATAAATTTGGCATCGCGTGGTATAAAAAGGCGTTTTTTTGGTTGCTTCGCCACCGCGCGGTGATGGACTTTTGCGCTAGGTTGGGATATGTGTTTCAAAGCTGTGCGTTTAAGATCCGCGAAGGCGCGATGAGCCCGAGATTTAGCCTGCCGATGGTGAAAAAAGAGCGGCTTTTGCCAACCGCTAGTAAAAAGAGCTTTTTAAACTCGCACGCCGAATTTATAGATAACGGCGGCGATAAAACGATCGGCGTTTTTATCGGCTGTATGGGAAACTACGCGTATACGGGCATCGGCGAGGCTCTCGTTAAGATAGCTCGCGAGCTTGGGTTAAATTTAAATTTGATGAAAAAGCAGGCCTGTTGCGGCGCGCCGGCGTATTTTACGGGAGATTTTGCGACGGTTGAGGTTCTAGCAAAGCGAAATATCGAGTATTTTGAAAAAATGCTGGGCGAGCTAGACGCTATCATCGTGCCGGAGGCTACTTGTTCGGCGATGCTAAAGATCGATTATGAGCACTTTTTTCACGATGACGTGCATTGGCGAGAGCGCGCAAAAGCGGTAAGCAAAAAGATATTTTTAGCGACGGAGTACTTTGAAAAATTTACGAATTTGGCTGAAATTTTGGCTAAAAAGGGCAAAAACTTGACCTCTGTGACCTATCACGATCCTTGTCACGCCAGAAAAATGCAAGGCGTCTTTAAAGAGCCTCGCAAACTGCTCGCTCAAAACTACAAAATGACTGAAATGGACGATCCAAACGAGTGCTGCGGTTTTGGCGGCGTGACGATGCAGTCCGAAAAATATCACTTTAGCCGCGCGGCCGGACAAAGAAAATCCGAGATGATAAAAAACTCGGGCGCAAAGATCGTAAGTGCGGAGTGTAGCGCCTGTAAAATGCAGATTTCAAATGCACTACACATCAGCGGTTCCGATGTAAAATTTGAGAACCCGATAGAGTTAATCGCAAGAGTACTTTAGTAAATTTATAACTTTTTTATTTTTTATAATATATAATCGCGGGTTAATGTATTAGCGTTAATTTAAAATAAATTACAAAGGATTTCTATGAGAAAAGCAGCAGCGATTAGCTTTTTAGTTTGCGGTTTGTTGTTCGCAAATGACGAATATAACGTATTTGTGAGCAGCTTCGGCGACGACGTAAAAGAAGAAGCGATAGAGAGCGCCAGAGCTAGCGTAGAGCGCAAGGTCGGGGACCTTGACGGAGTGGAAAAAGTTATAAGCGGGACCTTCGGCAAATACCGTGCCATAGCCGTTAGAACCAAGTCTTTAGATAAAGACAGCATTAAAAATTTAACGGCTCAAATCAAGGCGGCAGGATATACTGACGCTTATAGCGCGTTTGCTAAAGATTCTATTTCTTCAGGCGATGAAACGCAAAATTTAAGCGAAAGCAAAGATACCGCCAAAGCTCCAAAGCCGGGTCTAAGAAAAAAACAAGATTTGACGTTTAAGGAAGCGCCGGAGCCGATGGGGGCTGCCTATCTTGAAAACGGCGCGCAAGAGAGCGGTCAAGTGAGCCTAAATGCAGCGGTTAAAAACCTGCTTCTTGAAAACCCGGGCCTAAAAGAGACCGAATATGCCTATATGCAAGTGGGAAAAGACCTAAATATCGCCAATAACGCCTACTATCCGACATTTGATATCGGCGGAACTTACGGCTACAGAAAAGAAAAAATAGATAACGGCATAACCGTACAAAAAGGTAGCGGCAAAAGGCTTACCGCAAACGCGACGCTAACGGAAAATTTATACAACGGCGGAGCCGATAAAAACAGAATGATCTCTCAAAGCCATAGGATGGATGCGGCCGCTTACAGCGTAGCGCAAAAAGCCGACAGACTTACGCTTGAGTTTGCAAACGCGTATATCACCGTGCTTCAAACTAAAGAGTTGCTTGAAATCGCGCAATCAAACGTAAAAACTCACGAGGAAATTTACTCTCAAATCAAAGATAGAACAAGTTCGGGCTTTGCTAGAGGCTCTGAGGAAAGACAGGCTGGTTCTCGCCTTACGCTAGCTCAGGCAAATTTGATCTCTCGCGAAAACAACTACAACGACGCTCTAAGTACTTTTGAGAAACTTTACGGCAAAGGAATTGCGGCGGAAAATTTAGTCGCTCCAAGCTTTGAGCTGCCGCTACCAGGAAGCGAAAGCGCGGTATATAACATCGCTATGAAATGCAACCCGAGCGTTCTTTTGCAAGACGCGAACATAAAAATGAATCAATCCGTCGTTAACGAGAAAAATGCAGCTTTTAGACCGAAGGTGGATCTCGAAGCCAGCGCAAATCACGAGAGAAACGATGTATTTTACGACGATTATAAAGATACCTCTTACGACGTTTTGTTAAGACTAAAATATAATCTTTACAACAAAAACTCAGACAAGCTAGAGAAAGAAAAAGCCGTCCTAGCCGTTACCGAGTCTTCTCACGGACTTGAGAGAGTAAAAAGAGAGCTTTCGGAGAGCCTTAAATTTTCATGGCAGACCTACGTGCTAAATCAAAAAAGACTCGAGTATCTAAACGAGCACGTAAAATACGCCAAAGAGACGCTTGATGCGTATAGAGACGAGTTTAGGATCGGCAGACGCGATCTTATAAATTTGCTTGATGCCGAGAGCGAATACAATAACGCTTTGGTTGAGATCGTAAATACTCAAAAAGAGCTTTTATACGCTAAATTTAGGCTTCTTGATAATATGGGTATGATTACCGATAGCTTCGAGCCTGGATTTGCTAAAAAATATATCCAAGGTGCTTGCTCGATAGCCGAGGATCTAAGATAGTCTTTAGACTAAAATTTAGATAAATTTTATGAAATTTGGCATAAGCGCGGGCAAATACAGGAGGGCGTTTTTAGCGAGCGCCCTTTTTGTGTTCGCGATTTTTGCGGGAGGTGAGTTTATAAAAACCTCCACCTACGACAAGATCGCTAAAATTTACGGCCAAAACGCCAAAAAAAGAGTGGTTGCCTTAAACGAGCTCATGGTGAGCTTAAAGGACGCCACGGAGCAAGAAAAGCTCGTAAAAGTAAATGATTTTTTTAACCGCTTACAGTGGAAAGACGACAGGGAAGTTTGGGGACAAAAAGACTACTGGGCTACGAGAATGGAGTTTTTGGGCAAGGGCGCCGGGGATTGCGAGGATTTCGTTACGGCGAAGTACTTCACCCTAAAGCAGCTCGGCGTTTCCACGCAAAAGCTTTATTTTACTTACGTAAAGGCGCTTGATTACAACCAAGCGCATATGGTTTTATCTTATTATGACAGCCCAAAGTCCATACCGCTAGTTTTAGATAATATCAACCCAAACATCAAAATAGCTACGCAAAGAAAAGACTTAGCGCCCGTTTATAGTTTTAACGGTGATTCGCTATTTTTATCAAAACAAGAAGGCTTGGGGCAGGCCATCCCGGGCGGAAACAAAAAACAAAATCCAAAATGGCTAAATTTAGTCGATAGAATGAAAGAGGACGGATAGATGACGCTTTTAAAACAAATAATGCTGGCGATAATTTCCTTTATGTTGGTTATTTTTGTAGCCGTCGGGATTTTAAATTT
>CAURRL010000051.1:0-7303 GCA_963526895.1 uncultured Campylobacter sp.
CACTAAATTCATTCTAAATTTTCTAGCGTCTCTTCGCCGCTCTCATCCTCGCCATCATCGGCTTTTGGACACTTGGCGATACTGACTACGTCGTCGCCGTCCACGTTTACGACGATGACGCCGCTAGTGTTACGGCCGGCTTTGCGGATGCTTTGCATATCGACGCGAATCATCTTGCCGCTTGAGGTTAGAGCCATCAGATCTTGTTCGTCATCGACCATTACGACGCCGATTAGATCGCCGGTACGATTCGTTAGCTTCATGCAGATTACGCCCTTACCGCCGCGATTTGTTAGGCGGTATTCTTCCGCGGTCGTGCGCTTACCGATACCTTTTTGAGATATGCTTAGTACCTCTTGCTCGTTGTTTTCGATGACGGCTGCGCCAACGACTTCGTCGCCGGCTTCTTTAAATTTGATACCCGTCACGCCGCGAGCCGTTCTGCCCATCTGGCGGACCTTGCTGAGTTTAAATTTGAGGCACATTCCTTTTTTGGTCACGATAAATAGCATTTTTTCGCTATCGTCGCTTCCTTCGGCTGCGTTTTCGTCGTTTTCTTCGCTATTTTCCTCATCGATCTGAGCTTCTATTGCCTCTATCTCGTTTATCTCGGTCTCTACGCCAAGCTCGTCGATTATATTTATCGGCTCTTCTTCGCCCTCGACAATGAGAGCGGTCACTAGCTCGTCGTTCTCGTCCAGGTTAATAGCGCGCACGCCAATAGAGCGGATGTTTTTAAATTCGCTCAAATTCGTGCGTTTTACGATGCCGTTTTTGGTGAAAAACGCGAGCGATTTGCTTTGGGCAAAATCAGTCGTCGGGATGATCGCCTTGATCTTTTCGTCAGGCTGTAGCTGGATGAGATTTACTACCGCTTTACCCTTTGCCGTGCGGCTTCCTTCAGGGATCTTGTATACTTTTAGCCAGTATAGCTGTCCGCGGTCGGTTACGAACATCAGCGTATCGTGAGTATTGCTCGTAAAGAAACTCTCGATGAAGTCGTCATCGTACGTAGTTACCGCGACCTTGCCTTTGCCGCCGCGTTTTTGCTTCTCGTACTGCTTGCTCGGCACGCGCTTGATGTAGCCTCTATGCGTGATGGTTACGACCATATTTTCGTTAGGGATGAGGTCCTCGATGTCGATATCGTCGTAGTCATCCACGATCTCGGTGATGCGCGGCACTTTAAATTTATTTTTTATCTCGAGTAGCTCGTCTTTGATTAGTTTTTCTAGCAAGGTTTCGCTCTTTAAAATTTCATCTAGGCGCGCGATCTCGGCCATTAGCTCGGCTAGCTCGGCTTCTAGTTTCTCACGCTCAAGACCCGTTAGCTTGCTTAGTCTCATATCTAGGATAGCGTTTGCTTGTAGCTCGCTAAGGCCAAATTTTGCCACTAATCCCTCGCGAGCGCTTGGTGTATCGGCGCTATTTTTGATGAGTTCGATCACCTCGTCGATGTTATCTAGTGCGATCTTTAATCCCTCTAAAATATGCGCTCTAGCTCTAGCTTTTTCTAGGTCGAATATCGTGCGGCGGATGATGACGGTTTTTCTGTGATTTAAAAATAGCTTCAAAAGCTCGATTAGGTTAAATACCTTCGGCTCTTTGTTGTTTATCGCCAGCATTATGACGCCAAAGGTGCTCTCCATCGTCGTGGATTTAAAGAGATTGTTTAGCACGATGTCGCTCATCGCGTCGCGTTTTAGTTCGATGACGACGCGGATACCGTCTTTATCGGACTCGTCGCGCACCTCGCTGATGCCTTCGATCTGTTTTTCTTTGACCAGCTCGGCGATTTGCTCGATTAGACGGGCTTTGTTCGTCTGATACGGCAGTTCGTCGACGACGATGACGTCTTTGTTTGGCTTTTTTTCGATGTGGGTTTTGGCGCGTAGTTTTACACGGCCGCGTCCCGTGCGGTAGGCTTCGATGATGCCTTTTTTGCCAAATATTATCCCGCCCGTTGGGAAATCAGGCCCTTTTATGTACTGCATCACTTCTTCTAGCGTCGCGTTTTTATTTTCGAGCACGAGCAAAAGTCCGTCTATGAGCTCGTCAAGGCTGTGTGGAGGGATATTCGTCGCCATACCGACGGCGATACCGCTAGAGCCGTTTAGCAGCAAATTTGGCACGCGGCTAGGTAGGACGTCTGGCTCAGTTTCTCTGTCGTCGTAGTTTGGGATAAAATCAACCGTGTCTTTTTCGATATCGCGCAGGATTTCTTCGGTTAGATTCGTCATCCTAGCTTCGGTATAACGCATCGCCGCCGCGCCGTCGCCGTCGATGGAGCCGAAGTTTCCTTGACCGTCGACCGCCGGATAGCGCATGGAAAATTTCTGTGCCATACGCACTAGCGCGTCGTAAACGGCCGTGTCGCCGTGTGGGTGGTACTTGCCGATGACGTCGCCCACGATACGCGCGGATTTCATATACGGGCTGCGGCTGCCGACTCCGAGGTTGTTCATCGCGTAGAGGATGCGCCTGTGAACGGGCTTTAGGCCGTCTCTGGCATCGGGCAGGGCGCGACCGACGATGACGCTCATCGAGTAGTCGAGGTAGCTCGTTTTTATCGACTCTTCGATATCGACGGCTTGGATGTCTTGATTGTTTTCAAATATATTTTCCATATTTTTCCTTAAAATTTACTTGCCGATTTTAGCTTAAATTTGATAAAAACTTGCTAAATGGATATGTTTTATGGCGGCTTGATGGGGTTAAATTTGACCGAAATTTGGGGATGTTTGAGAATTTTACTTTGCTGGTTTTAAAATGCCAAATTTGCGCTCAAATTTTACCTTGATTGACTCAAATTTTAATACTTCGCATCCGCAAGCGTCAGCGCAAAAAGTACCTCGCAGCCTGATTTTTCTAGCGTCCGTCTGGCTTCGTCTATCGTAGTGCCCGTCGTCACGATATCGTCTATCAAGATAACGGGAAATTTAGGCGTTTTTAAAAGCTTAAAATTTCGCGGATTTTTTAGGCGAAAGGCGAGGTCTTTGCCGTGGTAGCTGACGTTTGAGCCCGCGTGCAAGCAGGCGTAAAGCGGATGGATTTCCGCGCTTTTTAACGCGCGAGCTAGGATCGCCGTATGCGAGTAGCCGCTAGCCGTTTTGTCGTCGATCGGCACGGCGTGTACTGGCGAGCCGAAGCTAAATTTGCGTGCAAAAATCTTAAAACTCAAATTTGCAAGCGCGCCGTAGACGAAAGAGCCGTGAAATAGGTGCTTTGAGTGGAGTAAATTTTTAACTTCGGAGTAGTCAAAAAAGCTGTAAATTTTAAAATCGCCGTCCAAAACTCGCGTCCTTGCGGGCGAGGAGAGCAGGTGATCTTTGCAAATTTTACAGATCACGCCGAGGCTCAGATGCCCGCAGTTAGCGCATCTCATCAGCTTTTTAGGATCTGGATCGCCGCGCGTTTTACGATGTCTTGGAGCAGCTCGTCAAAAAAGCTCTTAAACGCGCCGCTCGTGTGGATCGGGGCAAATTTAGTCTGCTCTTGCGAGACGTTTTTGGTGATAGTCTGGTCGCCTCTATGCACCGTTATCGCAAGCTTTGCCGAGCCTTTTAGGTTGTCCGTGGAGTAGCCGCTTAGATTTGCTTTAAGCTCGACGATCCTCACGTCCACGACGATATCGCCAAAGTCGCTCAAATTTGCGCCCAGGCGCTTTAGCTCGGTGCTAAGGCCGTCTTGTAGCCAGCTTTCTATGCTGTTTTGCAGCGTGACGTACTCTTTGACGTTGCCGTTGCTGCCGGTGATCGTGGCGACGATACTTTTGTTGGCGCGAGCGTCCTCGATGCTATTTATACGGATATTTTTTTGGTAGCCCATCTGGTTTGAGGTTGATTGATACGGGGTTAAATTTAACACCGAACTGCGCTGCGAACATCCGCTCATGACTGCGGCAAAAAGCGCGGCGGCAAGGGCGAAAAAAGCTAAATTTTTCATATTTTTCCTTTATAGTTTCGAGATTTCTTCGGCGGCTTTGTTGGCGGCTTGTTTAACGAGAAGGTAGACGTAGAGATTAAAGTCCTCCGTGTCCTCTGCCTCGAGCTTGCGCACGTCTTGTCTGGTAGAGATATTTAGCACGCGGGTTTTATTTATGTTTTTGACGCCTAGTTTGCCTTTCATCGCCGCGCTTAGATACTGCGACGGCTCGCTATACGACGCTGCGTAGTCGGTAAATGCAAAATCCACGCGGTAGGTGTAAGGCGAGGTCTGGCTATCCACGACCATGATGCCGCGGTTTAGCAGCTCGTCTTGCAAGAAAAGATGAAAAAGCCTCTCAAGGCGCTCTTTTGGATAGAGCATTTTCGCACCGTTTTTGGAGATAAATTTTATGCCGCTATCAGCTGCTCTTTCGTCGGCTATTTTGTGGATATAGACTTTTTTGATGGCCGCGCTCGTATCGATTCTGCTTTGAGCGATGCAGCATTTTATCGCGACGTCGCTGGTGTAGTCGGTGCCGTTTATCTTGATGTCCTGACCGCCGCTAGCGCATGAGGAGCAGTCTGCTTTGATACGCATCACTTCTTTGTAGCCTTTGGCGTTGCCGTCGCTAGCTTGAGCGACCTCCGGCGAGCTCTCGAACAGCCCGAAACATCCCGTAAAAAGGAACGCCGCAAATAAAAGTATAAAATTTCTCATAAAAATCCTTTCGTAAATTTTACATCGCGCAAGCAAAATTCTATCCAAATTTGAGATGAATTTCCAAATTTGCGTAAAATTTGGGGGAAATTGGAAAATTGTATAAATTTTATTAAGTTTGATTTTTGAAATTTTAAAGCGGAGATAGCGTCAAATTTGACATTTACGCGGTGCGGGTCCGGGCCAGTAAAATTTGCAAATTTGACGCGAGATAATAAAAGCAGCCGTGAGTGTAGCGAATAACTCCGCAAAAACGCTCACAAGACGCCGCTAGTCTATTTTTAAAACGCTTAAAAACGCTTCTTGCGGCAAATTTACCTTGCCGATGGCTTTCATGCGCTTTTTACCCTCTTTTTGCTTTTCGAGTAGCTTGCGCTTACGCGTGATGTCGCCGCCGTAACACTTGGCGGTTACGTTTTTGCCCATCGATTTTACGGTTTCTCTAGCGATGATTTTGTTGCCGATGCTGGCTTGAATAGCCACCTCAAAGAGTTGGCGCGGCACGATCTCTTTCATCGCCTTGACAAAGTCTCGCCCCTTGCTTTGCGCTTTTGACTCGGGTACGATGATCGAGAGCGCATCGACGGTCTCGCCGGCGACCTTGATGTCAAGCTTTACCAGATCGCCCACGCGGTAGTCGCTAGGCTCGTAATCGAAGCTCGCGTAGCCTTTGGTGCTCGATTTTAGCTTGTCGTAAAAGTCCATCACGATCTCGTTCATCGGGATGTCGTACTCGAGCAGCACGCGCTCGGGCGTGATATAGTCCATCTTGGTCTGCACGGCGCGGCGGTTGTTTAGCAGCGTGATGATGTTGCCCAAAAACTCGCTAGGCGTGATGATCGTGGACTTGACGTAGGGCTCTTTGACGTGCTCGATTTTATTGACCGGAGGGAGCTGGCTAGGGTTTTGGATACGTAAAATTTGACCGTCGGTTTGCACGACTTCGTAGGTCACGGTCGGAGCCGTGGCGATGAGGTCGAGGTCAAATTCGCGCTCCAAGCGCTCCTTGATAACCTCCATGTGCAGCAGTCCCAAAAATCCGACGCGAAAGCCAAAACCAAGCGCGACCGAGGTCTCTGGCTCGTAGCTGATCGAGCTGTCGTTTAGCTTTAGTTTATCCAGAGCGTCGCGCAGATTTTCAAATTTATCCGTTTCGATCGGGTAAAGCCCCGCAAATACGAACGGCTTAGCCCGCTCAAAGCCTCCGACGGGCTCTTTTACTGGATTACGAGCCAGCGTGATCGTGTCGCCCACCTGCACGTCGCTCACGTTTTTTAGCCCCAGCACCACGATACCGACCTCGCCCGCGCCCAAATTTGTCGTTTTTATCGGCGCGATCGGGTTTGGATACATGAGGTCTAGCACGATATGTTTTTTGCCCGTGCCCATAACTAGGATTTCGTCGTTTTTCTTTAGCTCGCCGTCATAGACGCGCACGAGTGCCAAAGCGCCTAGGTAGTTGTCAAACCAGCTGTCGTAGATGAGCGTTTTTAGCGGTTTTTCCGCCTCTCCGCCAGGAGAGGGGATGCGCGTGATGATGGCTTCTAGTAGATCTTTGATGCCGATGCCGCTTTTAGCGCTGACCTCGATTGCACCACTACAGTCAAGCCCTATGACGTGCTCGATCTCGTTTTTTACGCGGGCTGGATCTGCTGCGGGGAGGTCGATTTTGTTTATGACGGGGATGATTTCGAGGTTGTTTTCAAGTGCGATATAGACGTTTGCGATGGTCTGCGCTTCCACGCCTTGGCTAGCGTCCACTACGAGTAGCGCGCCCTCGCAAGAGGCCAGAGAGCGGCTCACCTCATAGCTAAAATCCACGTGGCCCGGAGTGTCGATCAAATTTAGGACGAAATTTTCGCCGCCGAGCGCGTAGTTTAGGCGTACGGATTGGGCCTTGATCGTGATGCCGCGCTCTTTTTCTATGTCCATCGTGTCCATGATCTGCGAGCTCATCTCGCGGTCGCTCACAGCGCCGCACTCCTGGATCAGGCGGTCGGCAAGCGTGGATTTGCCGTGGTCGATATGAGCGATGATGCTAAAATTTCTGATGTTTTTCATGAAATCCCTAGTTAAATTTTGGGCGATTGTATAAAAATTTTCGTTAAAGTAGAGTAAATTTATGTTTTATTAAGTTGGCGGGCTTAAATTTGACGGGCAGAGGGCTGCTTTGCGGCTGGAGATTTGGCTCGTAAATTTAATAAAACGCACCACTTATAAAAATTTGAGGCGGTTAAAATTTCGCTTCAAATTTGACGAGCCAAGCGGACAAATTTATCTTAAATTTTACTAGATGGAAGCGGGTTTAATTTTGATAAATTTGGTCTGTTTCGTTCAAATTTGACTTGACTAAACGTCTGCCGATTTTGCGCTCAAATTTAATGACTATGCCCCAAATGCCCGCCTGCGCCATTTGATCTTACTTCGCAGATTAGCTCGCCGTCGCAATCGTTATCGCTGCTCTCAAGCTGCAAGGTCGTGTGCGTGATGCCCAGATGCTCCATTTCGTGCGATATTTCGCGCAAGATCCGCTCCGCCTCGCGCACGCTCAGCTCACCGCTAACTACGATGTGAGCCGTGAGCGCGTTTGCGCCGCTTGTTATACTCCAGACATGCAGGTCGTGCACCGAAAGCACGCCGTCCACGCCCCTGATCTGCG
>CAURRL010000052.1:0-7294 GCA_963526895.1 uncultured Campylobacter sp.
GCTCCATGCTCTT
The DNA here is from genome assembly GCA_963526895.1 of uncultured Campylobacter sp. Classification (GTDB taxonomy): domain Bacteria; phylum Campylobacterota; class Campylobacteria; order Campylobacterales; family Campylobacteraceae; genus Campylobacter_A. Next base: position 14 of record CAURRL010000052.1, read on the forward strand.
ACTAAAGCTATCGACCGTGACGTTTTGCGCCCCGTAGCTAGCGGCCACCTTTGCCCAGTTGCTGGTAGCGGAGTCGGCGTTTTTCTTACCTTTTAGATCATCAAAGCTTTTGATATCGTCGTTATCTTTGTGCGTGATGATGGCGCCGTGCACGACGGTGTAGGGCTGCGCGTAGTCGTATTTTTTCTTGCGCTCATCGGTAACGCTTACTTGATTAAATACCGCATCGGCCTTGCCCGCATCAAATGCCGCAAGCATCGCATCCCACGGAACGGTTAAAAACTCGATCTTTAAATTTAGCTTCTTAGCGACTTCGCGAGCGATATCGACGTCGTAGCCCTTTAGCTCGTTTTTATCGTCGTAGTATGAAAACGGCGCGTAAGTACCTTCCGTAGCGATCGTTAAAACGCCCTCTTTTATGGTTTTGGCGTTTAAATTTAGCGTCAAAAACGCACCCAGAGCCAAAATTTTTAGTAGTTTTGAAACCATCTTTTATCCTTTAAATTTAGCTGCTTTTATGCGGGTAAAATTTACTCCGAGATATCTTTACCGAAGTATTTTACCGAAATTTCTTTTAGCTTGCCTTCGCTTTTTAGTTCGCCAAGGGCCTTGTTTACGTCGTTTACGAGCTCTTCGTTACCCTTTTTTACGATGGCTGCGGAGTAGATCGGCTCACTGCCGCTAGCGGCTATTTTTAACGGGGCGTTTGGACGTTGATTTATATAATCGTAGAAGGTCACGCTGTCGTTTATCGTCGCATCTGCACGGCGGCTGATAATGAGCTCTACGCCCTTGCTAAAGCCATCTACGGTGACTATCTGCGCGCCGTATTTTTGCGCGATGCCGGCCCAATTACTAGTTGCCGAATGCGCGCTCTTCTTGCCTTTTAGATCTTCGAAGCTTTTGATTTCATTATTGTCTTTATGAGTGACTAGTGCGGCGTAGGCGACGGTGTATGGAACGGTGTAATCGTATTTTTTCTTACGCTCGTCCGTGATGCTTACTTGATTGAACACGATATCGGCCTTGCCCGCATCAAATGCCGCCAGCATCGCATCCCACGGAGCTTCGACGAATTCCGCTTTTAAATTTAACTTTTTAGCGACTTCGCGTGCCACTTCTACGTCGTAGCCGGTTAGCGCATCGTTTTTGTCATGGTATGAGTAGGGCGAATACGTGCCTTCGGTCGCGATTTTCAAAACGCCGTTTTCGAGAGTTTTTGCATTTGCACCGGTTAAAAGAGCGAGGCTCGCCAAAGCAAGCAGAGAAGATTTTAGTAGTTTTTTCATTTTTTGTCCTTTTTAAATTTATCGTTGGCTATTCATCTAAAAAGGCCGCGAGTGCGGAGTTGAAAATATCTTTTTAAATGTTTAGCGACTTGCTAAGCACTTAAAAAGATATTTGTGCCTAGCGCCCTAGCTTTTCATTTCACAACAACACATGTCGCACATATCGTTTTTCATAGCGTACCTTTCGAGTAAAATTTGGCGGTAATTTTATGCAAAAAAGTTTAAGATAAAATAAATTTATATCAAAATTTTGGATTTTATTTTTTAAGTGATATAAATTTTGGATACAAAATCGGCTCTAATATCGATAAAATCGAACTATAAGTTAAATTTTAAATTTTATAAAAATTAAAATTTTGATTAGAATTTTTAAATTTAACTCATAATCTAGAACAGATTGCGTCTATAAGCAAAATTCGCAAACTTTCAAACTCTAAAATCGTTTTTAGTCGTTTATAAAAGTAGTAAATTTACCTACCGCGCGCCTTTTTAACGCATGCCGCGACCGCATCCATCACCGCCGCGCGAAACCCGCCTTTTTCCAGCGCCTTTACGGCCTCTATCGTCGTGCCGCCGGGCGAGCAAATTTCGTCTTTTAGGGCTGCTGGGTGTTTGCCGCTTTTTAGCATGAGCCTTGCCGAGCCCGCGACGCTAGCTGCGACGGCTTCGTACGCCAGCGCTCTAGGCAGCCCCTCGAGCACTCCTGCATCGGCCGCGGCCTCGATAAACATAAAAACATAGGCCGGCAAGCTACCCGCGATACCCGTAAATGCGGCAAATTTAGCCTCCTCCAGCTCATAAACGGCGCCGAAATTTTCAAATATCTCTCGCACCGCCGCCCGCTCGTCCGCGCTTAAATTTTCGTTAAAGCACAGCGCACTTACGCCCTCTGCAATTGCCGCGGGAGTGTTTGGCATCGCGCGCGCGACCTTGGCCTGCGCGCCCAAAATTCGCGAGGCTTGCTCCAGGCTAAAACTCGGTGCGAGCGTGACTATAACCCTGCCCCGCGCGGCGTCTTTTATCAAATTTAATATATCCACATACGCCGCGGGCTTGGTCGCTAGCACCGTGATATCGGCCGCCGACGCGACCGCAGCCTCGCTCTCACAGGCGTTTACGCCACACTTTTCGCACAGAGCCGCCGTTTTGCTCCTGGCATAGACAAACACCCTCTCGCCGCCCAGCCTTTGTGCCAAATTTGCGATCATCGCGCCGCCCATATTTCCGCCGCCTATAAAGCCGATTTTAGGATTTTTCATTTTGCTACCTTTCTTAGAGCTCCGATTTTGACCGCCTTGCCGTCAAGCGCCTCGCGTATCGCGATATTTTCCGCCCAGATGGCGCCCGTAACCTGCCCCGGCGCCAAGATATAAACCCCGCCCGTCTGCGCCTCGTCGCTAGCCTTAAAGTCGTTGCCCGAGATCATCTCGTACGTATCTTTCGTGTCGTTTTCAAATTTTATCGCCGCTTTTAGCGTCGGCGCTTCGCCCTGTTTCGCCGCGCCCGCGTACTGCTCGAGTACGTTTTTACTAAGCCTGCCGTAGATGCCGCCAAATTCGTCCAAATATATCCGCATGGCGCGCTTGTCCGAGTTTTTGCCGCCTTTTTCGCCACTACCGACGCTCACGCTCATCTCGTAGGCGCTCTGCCCGGTCGGAAAGTCCTTAAATTTAGCGTCCGGGACGAAAACCCGCACGTTGTCCGTTACCGTCTTCGTTTTGTGCGTCTGCGGCGTTATGCCAGTTAGCACGATCGTGGATTTCACGTCCGCGCTTTTGTCTGAAACTAGCGCAGAGATCGGCACGCGCGTAAGTAGCGTCGTCTCGTAGCAACCGCCAAAAATAAACGCCGCGACAAGAGCAAAGATAAATTTTAGTTTTTTCATCGGTTCCCTTTAATTTTGCGCCGATTTTAGCATAAATTTCGCCTTTCTACGCCCGAGCGGCGACCTGCGACAGGTCAAATTTCATCGCCGAAAAAATCGCCGCCCACGTCGCAAAATTCGATATTTTGTCGCAATGTTTTTTGAATATTACGACCGAGACCCGCACCGCAAAATGCAAATTTGGTTTTCAAATTTGACTCCAAATTTGAAAGTAAAACGATAAGGCGAAGTATCGCGAGATGGATTTAAGGGCTTTGCTTCCCTTGCGGTCGCAACTGTAAGCAGAAGCGACGTAAAAATTTAGCGAAGATAAGACACGTAGTCTATCAAGCTAAATTTTTACTAGCTCCGTTAAAGACGCTCGCGAGACAAGCCTCTAACGCGTTTGATAATCCCCGCGGACGATGTATTTGTAGGTCGTGAGTTCCCTCACCCCCATCGGTCCTCTGGCGTGCAGCTTTTGCGTACTAATGCCGATCTCGCCGCCAAATCCAAACTCGCTGCCGTCGCTAAAGCGCGTCGAGGCGTTGGCGTAGACGACTGCGCTGCCGACCTCGTTTAAAAACCGCTCGACGTTTGCGTAATCAGCGCTTAAAATCGCGTCCGAATGCCCGCTGGAATGCGCATTTATAAAGCCGATCGCCTCCTGCGTATCCCGCACGGCGCGCACGGCTAGCACGAGATCCAAAAACTCGGTGCCAAAGTCGCTATCGCCGGCAGCCTTGACGTTTTTCGCGCCTCGCAGCTCCGCGCACGAGCCCAAAAGCTCCGAGCTCACGCGAAACTCGACCTCCGGCATCTCGCGCACAAGCCTCGGTAAAAATTTACCCGCCACGCCCTCGTGTAAAAGTACGCACTCAACGGCGTTGCAGACGCTTGGACGCTGAGTTTTGGCGTTTTTAATTATCTTCGCAGCCTCGCTCAAATTTGCGCTCTCATCGACGAAGATGTGGCAAACTCCCGCGCCCGTCATGATGATCGGCACAGTCGCGTTTTGCGCGATAAAATCTTTTAAGCTCTTGCCGCCTCGCGGTATCAAAACATCGATATACTCGCTCATTTTCGCCATTTGCGCTACGACTTCGCGTTCGGCGCTTTCTACGAGCTGCACGGCGCCCGTCGGTAAGCCAAATTTCGCCCCCGCTTCGTTAAATAAATTTAGCAAAAAAATGTTTGAATTTAGCGCGCTGGCGCTGCCTCGCAGGATCACCGCGTTACCGCTTTTTAGCGCCAGAGCTGCCGCGTCGATGCTGACGTTTGGGCGGCTCTCGTAGATGATGCCAAGCACCCCCAGCGGCACGCGCACGCGGCTGATTTGCATGCCGTTTGGATGGCTCCAGCCGCCTAAATTTTCGCCTACGACCTCGGCAAAGCCCGCCACCTCGCGCACGCCCTGCGCCATAGCCTCGATACGGGCGTCGGTTAGCCTCAGGCGGTCCAGCAGCGCCGCGCTCAAGCCTGATTTCTCGCCGTTTGCAAGGTCTTTGGCGTTTGCCGCTTTTATCGCGTCTTTTTGCGCGAGCAGCTCGTCCGCCACGGCGTTTAAAATTTCAAATTTAGCCTTACTATCAAGTCTCAAAAGCTCGCCGCAAGCGGCCTTCGCGCGCTTACAAATATCTAAAATTTCATTCATTTTCACTCCTTGATTTATAAAGCGCCCTCTCTTAGGCGCAAAGAGTAGCGCGACAAAGCCAAATTTAGCGATGCGTCTACCAAATTTTGCCTTTAAATTTGACCTGATTATAGCTAAATTCGCTCGAATTTCATGTGACCGTAAAAATACGCTATAATCCTTAAAATTTTATGAAAAGGAAGCAAAATGGGCGGGATAAAAGAGTTTTTAAAACACGAAGCTAGCGGCGGGATTTTGCTGATGATTGCTACGGTAGCGGCGCTACTGTGTCAAAACACGTTTTTGAGCGATTTTTACAACGAATTTTTAAAGACCAAATTTACCGTGAGCTTCGGCGAATACGGACTAAGCAAACCCCTGGTCTTGTGGGTAAACGACGGATTGATGGCGGTATTTTTCTTTCTCATCGGACTTGAGCTAAAGCGCGAGGTGCTGGAGGGCGAGCTAAAAAATCCGTCGCAAATCGCGCTGCCAGCGATCGGCGCGGCAGGCGGCCTGATAGTGCCCGCGGTTATCTTCTATCTTTTTACGAAGCACGACTCCTTCGCACTTGGCGGCTGGGCGATACCGACGGCGACGGATATCGCGTTTGCTCTGGGGATTTTAAGCCTACTTGGGCCTCGCGTACCGACTAGTTTAAAAATTTTCCTCATGACGCTAGCTATCGTCGACGACCTCTGCGCGATCGTGATTATCGCGCTATTTTACACGAGCGAGCTTAGCATTCAAATGCTTGCAGTCGCGAGCGTTTGTCTAGCCGCGCTTTTCGCGCTAAACAGACTTGGCGTAAAAAGCAAAGCAGCCTATCTGCTAGTAGGCGCGGTGATGTGGGTAGCGGTGCTAAAATCAGGCGTTCACGCCACACTTGCCGGCGTCGTATCGGCCTTTTTTATACCGCTTAGTTTTAAAGACGAGCCAGGTAAATCGATGCTAAAAAGCATCGAGCACGACCTACACGGCTGGGTGGCGTTTGGCATTCTGCCGATATTTGCCTTCGTAAACGCAGGCATCTCGCTGCGAGGCGTCGGACTGGACGAGATTTTATCTCCAGTCGCGCTAGGCACGGCGCTGGGGCTTTTCGTCGGCAAGCAGATCGGAGTATTTTGCTTTAGTTTTTTAGCGATCAAATTTAAGCTCGCCAAGCTGCCCGAAGGCTCAAATTTCATCCAGCTTTATGGCATCGCGGTGCTTTGCGGCGTAGGCTTTACGATGAGCCTTTTCGTTAACGGCCTAGCCTACAACGACACGGACGCCTTTGCCTACACGGACAAGCTCGCTATCTTGCTGGGTTCGGTAGTTTCAGGCGCAGTCGGATTTATATTGCTAAAATTTAGCACCGAAAATCCGGGCGCGATAGAAAAACGGTAGCGAGCAAAACGGCTCATCCCCGCCGGCCGCCTCGTAATCTATAAATCAAATCGCATGTCACGTGCGCAAAGCTCGCAAATACAAAGCCGATACCCAGCCCGGCGGCTAGGTTGTAAAGCGCGCTATCGTTTGCAAGGGCGTAGGCGTCAAACCGCACGTAGACGCCCCACCTGCCGCCCATCCCCTCGGGCGCAAAGAGCAGTCCGCTAAGCGCGAGAAAGCAAAAACCGCCGAGCACGACGAATTTCGCCCCCGTCACGATCAAATTTACGCCTCCAACGTCCGCGCGGCCGTAGTTTAGACAAAAGACGGCAGCAAAAAAGCAGATCCAAAACGGTGCGGCACAGGCGTAAAAAGCAAGCACGTTTAGGCTCGCGCGTTGTTTGCGAAGTCGTCCAAAAACGGCGCAAAAACACGCACACCGCGGATAAAAGGTAACCAAAATTTAAGCTCCAAAATCTCGTCCGAGCTTAAATTTAACGCCCAAGTCCCAAGCGCGGCAAAAAATATGACTCCGAGCGAAAACGGCGCCCAGCCGGCTAAAATCGCTCTCTCAAACAAGTTTTTACGCGCCGAAAAATCGCGCCGGGACTTCGCAGTCTCCGATTCTTTTTCGTTCATCGTTTTCCTTAAATTTATCCGTATTTTAAAGCGTTCTCAAAAATCAACCGTCAAATTTAACCTAAATCAGCGCGATGTTGTCGATATGCAGCGCCTCGTCTTCGTATTTGTAGCCAAGAACCGCCTCGATATCCTCGCTCTTGCGCCCTTTTATGAGGGCTAGCTCGGCCGAGGAGTAGTTTGTTATGCCGCGAGCCAGCGTCCGGCCGCTTGCGTCTTTGATGGCGAGCGTTTCGCCGCGCTCAAACTCGCCCACGACCTCGCGGATGCCGACTGCTAGCAGGCTTTTGCCCTCTTTTAGCGCCTTTGCCGCGCCTGCGTCGATCGCGACGGAGCCGTTATCTGCGGCCGAGTAGGCGAGCCAATATTTACGCGAATTTATCCTATTTTTGCCCGCCAAAAATAGCGACCCGACCTCGCAGCCCTGAGCCGCTCGCACGATGTATCGCGCGTCGGCGCCGTTAGCAATGATGAGGAGCGTGCCG
>CAURRL010000053.1:0-7108 GCA_963526895.1 uncultured Campylobacter sp.
TAAAAACGGGAAAAGAGAGCGAAAAAACGACGCCGATAGTAATGAGCGCGACACAAGAGTAAAATATCCACTTATCCGCCTGCATTTTTACCTTTCCCGAGTTAAATTTAAAGGGCGATTTTACTTAACTATGACTTACAAAGATGTTAATCGGGTGTTTATAAAGTTCAAATTTGACCAAAAAAATATCCGAAAAAATTAAAAATATACTAACATAAATTATATAAATATAAAATTTTAATTTGGTATTAAGTAAACAATTTGTGACATACGCGCATTATGCAAATTTAGCATAAAACCAATAAGGAGTCTAAATGAGAGTGAAATTTTCAGTTGCCGCATGTGCGGTTTTGGCGCTATTTGCAGCGCAAGCAAATGCCGCAGATACGGTTAAGCTAGAAGGCGTCGAGATAAACAGCGTCGGCGATAACATCAGCGAGAGCGGTATCAGCGAAGGTATCCTAGCTAAAAACGTACAAAACGGTATCCTAGCTGGCAAAAAGGTACTAGATACCCCGTATCAGATAAGCACGATCACAAAAGAAACGATGAATCACCAAGGCGTAACTGGCTTTGAGGAGGCGGTGAAATACTTCCCGTCCGCGCAGGTTCAGATGAGAGGCGGCACCACGGTCGGTCGTCCGCAAACTCGCGGCTTTGAGGGTAGCGTCGTGGGTAACGTTTTTTGGGACGGCTTTTATGCTATCTCGACTACGGCGATTCCTATGGCGATGTTTGAGAGCTTGCAGATACAAAACGGTCTTGCCGGCTCGCTCTACGGCCCGCAAAATCCAGTCGGCGTCTTTAACTATACGAGAAAACGCCCGGTAGATAACGAACACAGTATTTGGGCGGACTACGCTTCACGCGAGCACTTTGGCGTAGGCGTGGATAGCTCGATGAAATTTGACAAGGTAGGCTACCGCGCGGTCGTATACGGCTCAGACGGCGCAAAACAAGTAAAAGACAGCAACTATCAGCGCCGCCTAGCCAGCATCACGCTCGAGTTTTATCCGACCGAGTCGCTTACGTTTGAGACCGCAGCTAGCTACTATGAGCACAACACTCACGGCTTTGCTGGACTTTTTGCACTTTACGTAAAAGACGGCATGATCAGAAACGACCTAAAGCTACCAGATCCGGTCGATAACAAAACTCCGGGCCTTGGTCAGCCATACGGCGGTATGAATCTAAAAACGACGACGGCTAGCGCTAAATTTAAATACGCTCCTAGCGAGGATTGGTATTTCGAGGGCGGATATCAGTTCCAGCGAGCCGATCGCCACATACACAGCGTCGTAAACAGAATCACGGATAAAAACGGCAACTACGATACTTATCACAGCGGCGGAGCGACGGCGGCGTATAGATTTGACCTACCTAGCGGCTATTTGAAGGCGGTCACGGACTTTGATACTTGGGGGCTAAATCACAACTTTAGCGTGCAGGCAAACGGATATAGATATGTGCAATATCGCTACTCAAATTTAAGCACGACTACAAAAGCGGGCTCGGCAAATATCAACGATCCTAAAATTTTCCCGCATCCAAACTCTAAAAAAGGCTCAAATTTATACAAACTCAGCACGACCGATATGAAAAATATCTCCGTGCTAGACGATATCACGATAAATGATAACTTTAGCTTGCTATTAAGTCTCTCAAACAGCTGGATAAAAGAGCGCACTCGTCCGGCTATAACCGCTACGCAAAGACAGCTAAAACCTATCGTGACCAAATACGACGAATCCGGCCTTAGCTACGGCGCGAGCCTGGTATATAAACCTGTTGAAAACGTGAGCACTTATATCACCTTTGCCGATAGCTTGCAACAAGGCGGCAGCGGCACGAATGCCGACGGTACGACTAGCGTGCTAAAACCGTATCGCTCGAAACAATACGAAATAGGCGCCAAAGCTCGCATAAACGAAATCGACTTTAGCACGGCGATGTTTAGGATACAGCGCCCTATCGCTTATGTCGGCGGTAACGGCAGATACGACGTCCAAGGCGAGCAGGTAAATACGGGCTTTGAGTTTATGAGCGGCGGCAAAATCACGTCAAATTTAAGCGTTCTAGGCGGCTTTACGCTGATAAACTCTAAATTTAAAGACCCGCTACTAAAAGGCGCAAACGGCAAAGTCGTAAACGGCGTGCCTAAACTAAACTCGAATTTGCTATTTGACTACGTGGTGCCAAATACCGAAAAGCTCGCGTTTAGCGCAAATTTTCACTACACGAGCAAGATGTACATCGACGATCTAAACACTCAGGCTACGCCTAGCTTTTTTGTCACGGATCTTGGCGTGAGATACGTTAGTCGCGCGATGCTGGGCAAACAAACCACTTTGCGATTTAACGTAAATAACGTATTTAACAAAAAATACTGGGCGGGCATGTATCCTGCAAGTGCTGATGGCGCAGGCACTAGCGCTAGCGTTCTTGGCGTAGCTAACGGACTAAGCCTGGGCGAGAGCAGGATGTTTATGCTTTCTGCCGAAGTCAAATTTTAATTTGATTTAAGGCTTGCCTCGCGAGCGTCTTTAGCGGAGCCAGAAATTTTCTCCATCGATAAACTATACGTTCTATCTTCGGTAGAAAATTTCTTCGCGCCTTAAAGTCGTCTCGCGATACTTTACCTTGGCTTCTTGCGCTCAAATTTGGAGCAATACTTACCCGCCAAAACCCGCGCCTTGGCAATGCCGATTTAATTCCGTTAAATTTATACAATCAGTTCCGCTTTGCTTCACGGCTTGCGTTTGCAGCTTTTCAAAAAGCTTTTACGGGCCGCAGGCAAATTTAACAGAAATTTTATGCATAACGTCAAATTTAAAAACAACTTTACTACACAAATTAAAGCTCAAATTTAAGCGCGCAGGCTTTTGGCTGCTATTTAAATTTTCATAATTTTAAGCCCGTTTGGGTATAATCCACCCTTTTAAACGCGAGGAAAATATGCCCCTTTCAAAACTAAATCAAGAACAATACGCCGCCGCGACCGCTCCTGCCGGGCACAATCTAGTCATCGCAAGTGCCGGCACCGGTAAAACCAGCACCATCGTCGCGCGCATCGCTCATCTGCTAAATTTGGGCGTAAAGCCAGAGAAAATCCTGCTGCTAACCTTTACCAACAAGGCTGCGGCCGAGATGATCGAGCGATTAAACAGACATTTTGATAAAAAAATCACCTCGCGTATCACGGCTGGCACGTTTCACTCGGTTTCTTATTCGCTGCTTAAATTTCTAGAAAAACCCGTCACGCTAAAGCAGCCAAGCGAGCTAAAAACGCTGCTAAAATCGCTCGTCGAGAGGCGCAAATTTAACCACCTAAGCGACGTTAAACCATACGGCGGCGCCTATCTTTACGACGCGTATTCGCTGTTTCAAAATTTAGCCCTAAAGCAGACTTTTGGCGAGTGGCTAAAGGAGCGAAGCGACGAGCAAGGCGTATATGCCGAGATTTACGAGGACGTTTTGCGCGAATTTGAGGAGGAAAAGAGCAAATTTGGCTACGCGGATTTTAACGACTTGCTTATCAAAATGCGTAATGAACTAAGAAAAGGCGCACCACTAAAATTTGAAGAAATCTTAGTCGACGAGTATCAGGACACAAACTCGCTGCAAGGCTCGCTAATCAGCGCTTTTGAGACGAAAAGCCTCTTTTGCGTCGGGGATTTTGACCAGAGCATTTACGCTTTTAACGGCGCAAACATCGAGATCATCGGCTCGTTTAAGGACCGATTCGCAGACGCCAAAATCTACGCGCTAAACATCAACTACCGCAGTAGCTCCGCCATCCTAGCCCTTGCCAATAAAGTCATCGCAAACAACCCGCGCCTTTACGAAAAAAAGCTAGTCGTCGGCCGCGAGGGCAAATTTACCTCGCCAAAGCTGCTGGTTTACAACGAACTTTTCGATCAATACTCAAACATCGCGCAGGTCATCGCCGTCAGCAAATACAAAAAAGAAAACATCGCCATGATCTTTCGCAACACCTCAAGCGCCGACGGCCTAGAAGTCGCGCTGCGGGAGCTTGGTATCGGCTCCAAGCGAAAGGGCGGCGTGAGTTTTTTTGAGAGCCGCGAGGTGCGCGCCGCGATGGATTTGCTAGGCATCCTCATAAACCCAAAGGACATCATGGCCTTTATCCACGTGTGCGAATACGCAAAAGGCGTCGGTGCGGCGCTTAGCAAGGAGATTTTTGAGGTTATGAGCAAGGTCGGACACGGCGACGTCGTGCGAGGATTTTTGCAGCCCGATGATGGCGTGGAGGCATTTGCCAAAAAGACCAAAAACTACCAGCTAGGCCTTTTTGACGAACTTGACGAGGTCGGAGAGAAGTCGCGCTTTACTAAATTTAATTTTAGTGAGAAATTTTTCGCACACCCCGTGCTAAAAATGCAAAAACTAAGCGAGAGCGGCGGGCAGTTTTTGTATGAAATTTATAATTTTTTAAACGCCGCCAAACGCCACTCGCGCCCGACCTCGCTGATAGAGGATCTCAAAAATAGCAAAATTTACGCCCTCATCGCGGATAGTCTCGCAACCAAGCGCGCCACGCAAAAAAACGGCAACATCGACGAAACGCTAAAAAAAGAGGCCCTAGAGCGCATCGCGGTCAAGCTCGAGGTGCTGGGCGAACTGGCCAAAAATTACTCAGAGACGGAGAAATTTTATAACTTTATCACACTAGGCAGCAGCGAGATGAGCAGCGGCGAAGGGGTAAATCTGCTAAGCGTGCACGCCTCAAAGGGGCTTGAGTTTGACCTCGTTTTCGTAGTCGATCTCGCGCAAAATCGCTTCCCGAACCTCAAACTCATGAGCATGGGGGGCTCGCTCGAGGAGGAGCGGCGACTCTTTTACGTCGCGGTCACGAGGGCGCGCGACGAGCTGATTTTAAGCTACGCCAAATACGATAAAATCAAAAAGATAAACTACCAGCCTAGCCAGTTTTTGATCGAGGCCGGGATGGCTAGTGCGGGGGTTTAAATTTAATTTCAAATTTGACCGATGTGAAATTTAAAGTCGTTTAAATTTAGCCGCCCTATTTTATCTTTCATCTGTGGCAATCGGCGCTTGGCATAACCCGCACCTTAAAAATACTAAATTTAACTAAACTTCAAATTTTAATTTAAAAAGTCAGAAGCGGCGCTATCAAATTTATCTCTATCACCTCAAACCCTCAAATTTACGCCTACATAAAGCTCGGTGCGTCGTTTGAAAAAAGGATCAGATCTCCCGCTTTGGTGTTTTGCGCCAGGGCTTCTTGCATTTTTGATTTGTCCTTGATGACGATGACTTTTGGCCTGCTTAGGTGCTTTAGCAGCGCGACGGCGTTTAGCGAGCTTGTCAGCATGACGATATCAAAGGTCTTGTTGATGATCTTGCTTAGTTTTTCGTTCTCCTCGTCGCTGCTCTCCATGATGCCGGGCGTCACGAGCACCTTGCGTCCCTCGTAGCTGGCGACCAGCTCGTAGCTCGCGCTCATACCGTTAAAGTTACCGTTAAAACCGTCGTCGATGATGATTTTGCCACCAGCATCGATGCGCTCGAGTCTATGCTCGACGTTTTTTAGACGCGCTAGAGCTGTGGTGATCCTGGCCTCGTCTAGTCCCAGATATAGCGCGGTTTTGACGCAGACGGCTAGGTTTGAGGCGTTAAATTTACCAAGCAGCGGCGAAGCAAATTCCATCTCGCCAAGCTTAAATTTGACCCCGTCTAAGCTCGCCTCCACGCCGCTTAGGTCTTTATCGTAAATTTCTATCTTTTCGCCCTCGTTTGCCTGCGTACTGCTGTGCACGAAAGCCTTTTCTATGCGCTTTGAGCTAAGAGCTTCGAGCTTTGTGGCACGAATATTTTCAAGCGTTTTAAAGTACTCGATATGCTGCGTGCCGATCTCGCCGACGATAGCGATCTGCGGGTTTAAAAACTCCGTGATCTGCGCGATGTCGCCTTTTAGACGCGCACCGGCTTCGGCGATGTATATCTGCGTGCCCGCGGCAAGTTCGTTGTTTACGTCTTGGATGAGACCTGCTAGCGTGTTTACGCTGCGAGGGGTTTTGCGGCAGGCGAAGTCATTTTTAAGCAGCTCAAATAGGAAATTTTTGATGCTGGTTTTGCCAAAACTTGCAGTTATCATGATGATTTTTAGCTCCGGCATCGAGGCTAGCTTTTTGCGAGCGCTGTTTTCGTAAGCTTTAAATTTCGCCTTTTCCAGCAAAAAACTAAGCGCAAAAGAGAGCGCAAGCGGCAGGACGACGCCTAAATTTACGCGGTACTGCGTCGCTACATAAACACCGTAGCTAGCGATAACGGCGAGCGCTAAGATAACAAAAAATCGCTTGACTCGCGGCGTAAAAACCAGCTTTTTATCAAGCTTTTTGTGCCAAAGAGCTAGGCTTGGCACCAGCGCAAAGTAAAAATAAATCCAAAAAAATCGCTCCGCCACATAAAAAAGCACGATCGGCACGATAAGGAAAAACACGTGCCACAGCGGCCTAGTGAAGTGAAACAGCACGCGCTCGAACTTGTAGGAAAACCACTGAAGGCAGGTGATAAGATAAAATCCGAGCGCAAACGTAAATAAAATCTGCGTCGCAGCAAGGCCGATATTTATGAGGGTTTCGTTCATTTTTTCTCCTAGGTTCGCTTAAGCGGGCTTTTGTTTGCGCCATTTTTGCCAAAATTTAGCGTTTTGCGGTTTGTTTTTGCAGGTTTGGCGTAAATTTTGATAGTTTTTTTGTTAAATTTGGGAGCCAAATTTAGCCGCCCTGCTTTATCGGCGCCGCAAAAACGCAAATTTATCAGCTGAGATTTTACAGATTTTGGGCTTAAATTTAGCTCGTAAATTTGATGCAGGCTTACTAAACCTGCATAAATTTAATGCTGATATCTAAGCGCGCTAGCTTAAATCAAACGTTTGCTGCACCGGCTTTTTTGGGATTTTTTGATCGCCCGGCTCATCTTTTGGCAAAATTTGATTTTGCTCGTCGCTGTTTAAAACGTCGCCTTTAGGCTCAGGCTTGTCTTGTGCGCTTTCTTGCTCGTCAAACAAATTTTCTTTAAAAACTTGACCGTTTTTAGCGCTTACATCGTCAAATTGCGGGTT
>CAURRL010000054.1:0-7081 GCA_963526895.1 uncultured Campylobacter sp.
CTTTTAGCTCGCCTTTTAGATAGGCGCTAACGACGCGCGGCGTGATATTTGAGAGAGTATTTACGGGCTCGTTTGCTTCGCCTTGGGGTAAATTTTCGCTTGCATAAACCTTTGAGCCGCACAAAAACACGCTGTGAGGCAGCGAGCTAGAGAGCATATCCGAAAACGCCAAAAGCTCATCTTGCGAGCCTTTTGCGTAAAGCGTCGTTAAATCTCGCTCCTCTTTAATGCTAAATTTTAACCCGCTTTTTTGCGCGTAAAATTTAAGAAAAAACGCGAAATTTTCGCTCGCACAGTCAAACTCGTAAGCTAAAATCATATCGCGCCCTTTTTTGAAAACTCTAAAGCGATGTCTGAGACGCTAAAATTTGCGATCTTTTCGTAGCAAAATCCAAGACGCGAAAGCTCGTTTAAAAGCGTCTTTTCCATCAAATTTGCCCCCTCTTGCGCCTGCGCGGAGAGCTCAAAACTCATAGGCTCGATGCGCTTTGGCACGATACCTAAAATTTTCGTCCGCGGTAAATCGCCCGCAAGCTCCATTAGCCGCAAGGTTTCTAACATCTCGACCTCGTGCGCGGAGCCGTTCCACGAGACGGCGGGCGGCATCTGCTCGTAACCAAAAAAATACACGTCCCCTGTCTCGCTGCCCTCGGCACTGATGCAATCAACAACTATCAAAACATCCGCCCAAGCAATAACGGGCGTTAGCGCCATAGCTAGGGTACCGCCGTCGATAAATTTAAGCTCCAAATTTGCGCTGTCTGCGTTAAATTTGGAGCCGTTGCTACAAGCGAGGTCGCTACTTAAATTTGAGTTTGCGACATTCAAATTTGACGAGTCCAATTTATCTCTCAAATTTGAATCAGAGTCAAATTTAGCCCAGTTTTTAGGGCTAAATTTATAGTTTCGCTCCATCATTTTTACAAAATGCACCCCAACGCCCTCATCGCCAAACATCACGTTGCCGATACCTAGTACCAAAACGCGCATCAGTGCTCGTCTTTTACGTATTTGTAGCCGCTTACGATGGCGTCCATAGCTCCGTTTTTGCCTTTTACAGCGTTAAATACCGCCATATACACGTGCGCTACGACAAAAACCATGATGATCCACATGCAGATGCGGTGTATCGTGCGAACGTTTGCCAGCCCTCCCATGAGCTCCTCGCACTGTCTCATCGGCTCGTAAAGTAGCCCGCCAAGCCCCTCGTGATAGACGTGGACATAGAGCACAAGGCCCGTTAGGCAGATCAGGAAAAGCACCAGATAAAAGAAAAAATACGACGCAAACTGAAGCGGGTTATAAACGCCCTTTAGATGCGGGTGCGGACCCAAAAACAGATAGTATTTTATCTGCGCTATCCAGACCTTGGTATTAAAAAAATCGACGATACTCACGACCTCTTTGCGGCTGTATTTATCAAATATAAATAGGTAAAGCTTGAAAATAAAGCACGCTATCAGGACAAATCCTGCGATCTGATGAGCCGCGCGCCACTTGGCGTTCATAAACAGTACGGGCTGGGTAGTGACCTCGGGACTAACAAAAACATACGATATATAGTATCCATTCACAACCAAAAAGGTGATGGCAAAAAACCTAATCCAGTGCGTCGCTCTAAGCCCGATGGAAAATTCATACTCGCTTTTGCGGTCAAATTTATGCTCGCTCATAGCCGCTCCTTTCACAAATTCGGGTTGATTTTGTATTCGCCAAGCTGCGTGCCGCGCGCATCCATCACGTGTACGGCGCATGCAATACAAGGATCGTAGGAGTGGATCTTGCGTATGATCTCAAGCGGCTTGGTTAGATCGGCGATTTTTAGCCCGATGAGGCACTCCTCGTAGCTTCCACGTACGTTTGAGGCGTCTTTTGGCGAGGCGTTCCACGTACTAGGCACGACGGCTTGCCAGTTGGTTATCACGCCGCCCTTTATACGGCACCAGTGGCTGAGCGCTCCGCGAGGGGCATTACCTTGGAAATTTCCCTTATACTCTTTGCCGTTATCTATGACGTATTTCGCGCAGGTTTCTTGATCGGTTTTTAGATTTTCTACTAAGCTATTAAAGGCGGTTAGTCCGTGGTCGGCTACTAGTTTGGCCTCTAGCATCCTGGTTGCGGTTCTACCCAGCGTAGAAAATACCGCCTCAAGCGGCAGCCCAGAGTCTTTTAAGAATTTATCGACGATTTTTACCACGCGCTCGTTGCCTTTGGCGTAGTTTATGACGATGCTGGCTATCGGGCCCACCTGCATAGGTTTGCCGTCATATCGAGGGGCTTTGATCCAGCTGTATTTGCCTTTTTCGTCAAATACCTTAGTATCCACCTCTTTGCCGTGGCCGTCTAGGGTTTTCATATCTTTTAGGCCGGTGTAGTTTGGCTCGGTCTGCCCGTCGTACGGATGCAGCGGGGCTGGGTTTTTATACCATGCGCGAGTGGCTTCCTCAGTGATCTTAGTATCGTCTACTTCGTAAACCTTACTGATATCGCCGTTTAGGATAGCGCCGCCCTGGATCAGATACTCGTTTCTGCCGACTAAAAACTCGTCGTAAGCGAACAAATTTGACACGCCGACGTCTTTTAGCACGCTAGGCTCGCTACCGTAGGCTTTGGCAGCCATGACGAGATCGGGATAATATGCCCTGTTGATAAAATCGGCCGTTTCATGAAATTTGGTTAGGTATTCGCCCAGCCTTGCAGGATCAAGCAGGTCCATGACGCAGGTCACGCCGCCCACGGTTAGGCTTTGCGGGTGCGGGTTTTTGGAGCCAAATATCGCCATCATCTGCGCTACCGTTCTTTGTATCCTTAGGCACTCTAAATAGTGCGAAAGCACGATCAAATTTTGCTCAGGCGTAAATTTATAGGTCGGATGTCCCCAGTAGGCGTTGGCAAAAGGCCCTAAATTTCCCTTTTTCACAAAGGCTTCGACGCGCTCTTTTACCTCTTTTAGCTTATCTGCGCCGGTCGCGTAAGGCGTGTCGCAGTATTTAAACGCCTCGTCGCTAGCCTTGTGCACGTCCGCGCTTAGAGCTGAGACCACGTCCGCCCAGTCAAGACCGTGAAGCTGATAAAAATGCACTACGTGATCGTGCATATAAAGGGCGTTATTCATCAGCGTGCGCGTTAGCTGCGCGTTTAGCGGAGGGACTATGCCTAGCGCGTTCTCGACGGCCATGATGCCCGCGCGGTAGTGCGAAAACGTACAAACGCCGCAAATCCTCTGCATGAAAAATCCCGCATCCCTCGGATCGCGCCCCTTTACGACCTGCTCTATACCGCGCCAAAGCGTCGAGCCCGAGTAGGCCTCTTTAACTACGTTATTTTCATCTACGACGACCTCTATGCGCAGGTGGCCTTCTATCCTGGTTATCGGGTCTATTACTATTCTTTGCTCGCTCATTTTTACGCCTCCTCTTTGTCTTTAGCAAAAATGCTTATCGCGGCGTGCGCTGCTATACCGATACCTGCGAGCGCCAGCACTCCGATGCCGATTTTATCGCTGACGTTATCGGCGCCTAGGCCCAAAACAGTGTTAAACAACCTATCTGCCATCGGCTCCTCAAAAGGCCCCATCGTATCCCAAAAATCAGGCTCCGAGCAGCCTATGCAGCCGTGACCCGCCTGCACCGGCCAGCTAGTGTGCTGATTAAATCTCTCGCGAGAGCAGTTATTAAACGTATATGGGCCTTTGCAGCCGACTTTATAGAGGCAGTAACCGTTTTTTGCGCCCTCGTCGCCAAAGGTCTGCACGAACTCGCCCGCGTCAAACCTACCGCGTCTTTCGCAAAGATCGTGGATCCTAAGCCCGTAAGCCCACTTCGGACGGTTAAATACGTCAAGTGCGGGCAAAGTGCCAAAAAGTATGTAGTGAAGGACGTTGCCCACGATATTTTTCTCGCTCGGAGGACAGCCCGGAACGTTGATGACCGGTTTTGAGGTTACTTTTGATAGACCGACGGAATTTGACGGATTTGGCTTTGCAGCTTGTATACCGCCAAAGCTCGAACAGGTACCGATGGCAAATATCGCCGCGGCGTTTTGGCTCGCGTGCTTTGCGTGATGAAGCCCGCTAAGCCCCAAAGGACCGACCGTGAGATAGTTTTCCGTATCGCCCGTAGGTATGCCGCCCTCGACTAACAGGATGTATCTGTCTTTGTATTTTTCAATTGCGCTTTCTAGGTTTTCCTCAGCCTGCCAGCCTGCCGCAGCCATCACGGTTTCATGATACTCGAGGCTGATGTAGTCAAAAATCAAGCTATCTATACTCGGCGCATCTGTGCGAAGCAAGCTCTCGCTGCATCCCGTACACTCGGCCATATGTAGCCAAATTACCGGCAGTCTATCGCTAAGCTCGGCCGCTCTAGCTACGGTCGGCGCCATCGACGCAGGCAGCGCCATAAACGCCGTCATCGCGCCCGCCCATTTCATAAAATCGCGCCTGCTAAATCCGCTTTTCTTTAAAGCTTCACCGATCGATCCGTTTTTTAGAGTCGGAAGTGCGGCAAGCACGTTAAGTCGCTCGTTTATCCTAACTAGGACGTCATCTTTCATGCTCTCTCCTTGGGGTAAAATGTGTATTTTTAGCATATTTAATAACGGCATAAATTCGTTTTTTAATTATTATCAAATAGCTTTAAATATTGAAATATTACAACTAAAAATTAAAATTTTATATTTAGCAAAAAAATTAGTTTATATGATTAAGTATATTATTATTTTAGTGTTATTTTTGTAAGAATAGTCCTAAAAATAATTAAAGTATAAAAAAATAAATTTAACAAATTATTTTTTGATTTTGATACTTTAAAATCAAAAATCGCCCTATTTCTTAAATTTGCAAATTTAATTTCAAGGCTTTAAGATTTTTGCTTTTTTAAAATTTGAAAAGCAAATTTACGCTACTTAAATTTGACTCTAGCGAACGGAAAATTTACGGCGTCAAATTTTACTTTGGCTGCCTTGCATTTCTAAAATTCGCGCGCTTATTTGCATTATCTGCGCAAATACCGCTCCCTTTTGCGTCTCGAGCGAGGCCGCCATATCTTTTGCGTATGGATTTTTGCTGGCATTTACCCGCTTTATCGCCGCTTCAAGCTCTTTTAGGCGTTTTTGCAGTTTTTCTAGCTGCTTTTTTAGGATATCGGCGCTACCTTCGCCCTCGTTTGCGCCGATCGCCAAATTTGACGCGTCGCGTAAAATATCGACCTTATCGCCGCTTTGCAAATTTGCGTTTTTCAAATTTAGCGTGCCAGCACTTAAATTTGCGCCGCCTGCGACAGCCGAGCCGCTTTTACCTAAATTCATCAAATTTGGATTTAAATTTATGTTTATCTTTGTGTCCATCGCCGCGCCTTTAAATTTAAAAGTATATCGGCAAATTTGAGTAAAATTTAAGGCGCAACCGTAAATCTCGCTCTTAAATTTACGGATTTTACTTAGGCTCGGCAAAATCGCCCAAATCTCACCGAGCTCAAAAGCAAAGCGCCAAATTTATTCCTTCGGCGCGATCATATCCTCGGGCACCACCCACGCGTCAAATTCCTCGGCGGTCAGTATGCCTGATTTTATTGCCTCCTCGCGTAGCGTCGTGCCGTTATGGTGCGCGGTTTTGGCGATCTTGGCGGCATTTGCATAGCCGATGTGCGGATTTAGCGCGGTTACTAGCATTAGGCTCTCGTGCAGCAGCTTGTCGATTTTCGCGGCGTTTGCCGTGATGCCGCAAGCGCAGTGTTTATCAAAGCTGTTCATCGCGTCGCTTAGCAGGCGGATACTTTGGATGAGGTTATACGTAAGCACCGGCTTAAAGACGTTTAGCTCGAAGTTTCCTTGGCTTGCGGCGACGGAGATCGCGACGTGGTTACCCATCACCTGCGCCGCTACCATCGTGACGGCTTCGCATTGCGTCGGATTTACCTTGCCCGGCATTATCGAGCTTCCAGGCTCGTTTTCGGGGATGTTTATCTCGCCGATGCCGCATCTTGGCCCGCTTGCTAGCCAGCGCACGTCGTTTGCGATCTTCATCAAATTTGCCGCCAGGCTGTTTAGTGCGCCGCTTAAAAACACCTCGGCGTCGTGGCTGGTTAGGCCGTGAAATTTATTCGGATGGGATTTAAATTTAAACGCCGTGCCCGTTAGCGCATTTAGCTCGTCGCTTACCATCTCGCTAAATTTCGGGTGCGAGTTTAGCCCGGTGCCCACCGCGGTGCCGCCAATAGCAAGCTCCTGCAAAAACGGCATAGTAGCGAGGATCTGCGCCTTGCTCGCCTTTAGCATATGCGCGTAGCCGCTAAATTCCTGCCCGAGCGTGAGCGGCGTGGCGTCTTGCAGGTGAGTGCGGCCGATCTTTACGATCCCCGCAAACTCGGCGGTCTTTTTATCCAGCGTCGCTTCTAATTTTTCGATCGCGGGCAGTAGCTTTTTTTGAAGCTCTAGCACAAAAGCTATTCGCATCGCCGTAGGATAGGTGTCGTTTGAGCTCTGACCTTTATTTACGTGATCGTTTGGATGCACGAATTTTGCGTCTTTAACGTCCAGTGCCGCCTTATCTCGAAAATTTAACCCCAAAATCTCCATTGCGCGGTTTGAAACGACCTCGTTTAAATTCATATTCGACTGCGTGCCCGAGCCCGTCTGCCACACAACTAGAGGGAAATTTCCATCCAGCTTGCCGTTTAAAATTTCATCGCACGCCTGCGCTATCGCCTCCGTGCGAGGCTCGTCTAGGCGGCCTAGCTTACGATTAACAAGCGCGCACGCCTTTTTTAGATAGGCAAAACCCTCTATGACCTCCCTTGGCATCGTCTCTAGCCCTACTCCAATCTCGAAATTTTCGCGGCTACGCTGCGTTTGTGCTCCCCAATATTTCTCATTTGGAACCTTCACCTCGCCCATCGTGTCTTTTTCTATTCTATATTCCATGTCTTTATCTCCTTTACTTAAATTAGTATTTGAAATTATATATCAATTATCATAAATTTAATCTTTAGAGATTTTACGCGCAAATTCGATATAATCGCGAAATGAAAAGAGTTTTAGCTAAATTTATCAAATTTACCGCCGCCTCTGCCCTGCTCTGCTT
>CAURRL010000055.1:0-7061 GCA_963526895.1 uncultured Campylobacter sp.
TTTAGACAAACTTTACATCTTTACCAACTCGCGAAAGATCCGCGAATTTAACGCAAAATTTCAAAACGAACTCGTGCCAAAAGCCATGACGATAGCGCAGTTTGAGCAAAAGGCCGTGCTGGTGCCGGGGCGCTTTGAGGCGGACGAGGCGTACGCGCTGGTGCTGATGCAGCGAGCTTGCGCGAGCGTGAGAGAGGCCTCCGAGCGGCTGCGTATCCCGTCGGAGTTTTTTGCTTTTTTGAAAAACAACGACTATCTTTTTAGCTTTTTTAAGGAGCTTGCTATCAGCAAAAAGAGCGTGGCGGATCTAAAATTTAGCGATATTTACGCCGATTACGAGGAGCATTTGGGCATCCTCGAGGTGGTACTCGCGCGATATAAGGAGCTGCTCGCGGCCGAAAATCTATACGACGGTATCGTGCTGCCTGAAATTTACGAGTTAAACGGCGGGTTCGTCAGAGAATTTCGCGAGATAAATCTCGAAGTGGACGGCTTTTTGAGCGAATTTGAGTGGGAGCTGTTTAGCGAGATAGCCAAGCTAACGACGCTAAAAATCATCTTTCAAACCAGCAAATTTAACAAAAAACTGATCTCAAAACTGGCTGAAATTTCCGGGATTGAGGCGAGCGAGTTTAGCCTCTACTACGAATTTGAGCTAAATTTGAGCTCGCGCGAGCTAAAAAAAACGGGCATCGTGCGCAAAAATCCGCTCGTTTTAAAAAGAAGCTTTGGCGCTAGGAGTTTGCAGGCGGCCTACGCGATGGCAAAGGCTAGCGAGTTCGTCGCCGAGGGTATCAAGCCCGAAAACATCGCCGTTGTCTTGCCTGACGAGAGCTTTGCCGAGATCTTGCGCCTGCACGACCGCGGCAAGATGTTTAACTTCGCGATGGGCGAGAGCTTTACCCGCACGCGGTTTTTTCAAATTTTAAAGTGCATAGTAACCGCGATAAACGACAAAATGCGCGTAAATTTGAGCGAGGATAACTATAAAAATTTCAACGAATTCGAGTTCAATCTGCATGAATTTGGCGTTAGCGGCGAGCTGTTTGAGAAATTTAAAAACGGTTTTGAAGCGCCTTGCTCGTTTGAGGATTTTAGGGCGCTTATGGAGGATATTTTGGCGCTTGAGAGCGACCACGCCGCCGCGCAAAAAACGCGCGAGGAGCTATTTTACGCGCAGAGTTTGGCGCGGTATTTTAGCTTTACGCTGCGTCAAATTTGCGAGATATTTTTGATAAAGCTAGCCAGGCTGAGACTTGATCACGTAGGCGGCGGCAAGATCGGCGTCATGGGCGTTTTGGAGAGTCGCGGACTTAAATTTGAGGGCGTCATAGTGCTTGATTTTAACGACGATTTAGTACCAAAGCGCAGCGTAAACGAGATGTTTTTAAGCTCGCGCGTGCGTCAAAAAGCGGGCCTTATCGGCTACGTCGACCGCGAAAATTTGCAGAGATTTTACTACGAGAGCCTAATCGGCGGCGCGAAAAAAGCGGCTATATGCTACGCGGCAAACGAGGAAAAAATCGCGTCGAGATTTCTTGGCGAATTTAACGCAGTGGAGGACGCGAGATACGGCGACGAGAGCTATGCGGCGCTATTTAACGGCGAATTTGACGCAGGGGGCGATTTTGCGGATGAGCAAAATTTTGAGGGCGAGATTAACCCGAGTCTTGACGAAAAGAACGAGGCTAAACCTAAACAAGCAAAAACCGCCAAAGAGCGGAGTTTGTTTGAATTTGACGAAGCGGAGAGCGAGCTAAATTTGTCCGACAAATTTGACGAAAACGGGGCGCAAAACAAAACGCCGAGCCAAAACCGTCAAGCCGTAAATTTGATAAATTTCACGCGAAAAACGCCTGCAAAGCCTAAAATTTTCGAGCAGGACATCATTGTCAAGCACGACTTTTTCGCTATCCCGCTTTCTTTTAGCAGGCTAAACACCTATTTGCAGTGCCCACGGCGGTATTACTACAGATATATCTTAGGTGTTCAGCCGCCCGTGATGCCGCAAACCGCGTCTGCGGCGGACTTCGGTAACTCGCTGCATAGGGCGCTTTTTGAGTATTACTCTAAATTTGATCGATTTGATCTCGCTAAATTTGAAACGGTGCTAAGAGAGCTAAATACGCCGCCGCTGGAGCGCGAGATAACGATGATAAAGATGGAGAAATTTAAGCAGCTAGAGGACGCCAGATATGAGGCTGGATGGCGCGTGCAGGGGCTCGAAAAAGAGCTTGATAGCGTGTTTGCAGGCGTGCGAATAACCGGCAAAATCGACCGCATAGACGGGCGCGGCGATGAGCTAGCGGTGATTGACTATAAAAGCGGCAAATTTGACGCCAAATCACTGCAACTGCCGTTTTACGAGGCGCTCGTGGGTAGGCCTTGCGAGGGGTACTTTTACGATCTAAAAGATAACATGAACCTAGTCGCTAGCGAAGCCGATCTAGACGTGCTTGCGGAGGCGATCGAGCAGCTAAAATCCATCAACAACACGCCGATAAATTTCGGGGAGGCGAAGGGCGCGATGAGCGAATACGAAGACTATAAAATTTTAGTGAAAGGCGAGCTATGAAGCCGTTTTTGGCCCTCGAGGCGAGTGCGGGCAGCGGCAAGACCTTCGCGCTTAGCGTGCGTTTTATCGCGATTTTGCTATCAGGCGCCGATGCGCGCGAGATCACGGCGCTGACCTTCACCAAAAAGGCCGCCAACGAGATGAAAGAGCGCATCGTGCAGACCTTTTTGCGGCTCGAGGAAAAGGGCGCAGAGCTAGCCGAGCTGGAGCAAATTTTAGGTGCCGGCAGGGATGAAATTTTAGCCATGCGCGACGCTAGGGCGACGCATTTTTTAGAAAGCGATCTAAAAATCGGCACGTTTGACTCGTTTTTCGTCGGCATTTTGCGCAGCTTTTGCTTAAATTTGGGGCTGAGCGCGGATTTTGAAGTGAGTGAAAATTTAAACGAGCTGCAGCGAGGCGAGTTTGTCGCGAGCGTGAGCAAGGATATGCGGCTACTAAAGGCGCTTGCAAATTTGATAGCGACGGCCGAGCGCAGTCAGAGTAGCTTTTTTGAGAGTTTGGAGATGTTATACGAAAATTTCGGCGAGCTAAAAAGCAGCGAAAATGCAGCTTTTCCAAACGAAAGCGGCGTAGAAGAAGCGCTAAAAAACATGCGCGAGTACGTCTTAGCTAGAGGCGGCGGCAAAGACGCGCAAAATGCCGTAAAAGAGGGGACTCCCGGCGAAATCTTAGCTCGCTCGTTTATGCCACGCGCGAGCCTTGATTATCGCACGTTTTCTAAAATTTATACGCCCGAGCTTGACGAGATGTTTTTTACGCTAAAAGCACGGCTAAAGCGCTATTTTGACGAACTTGAAGAGTATAAGATCGCCGAACTGGCTAGATTTTTAAAAATCTACAAAGAGTGCAAAATCTCGCTAAACAAAAGGCTAAATTCGCTTGCATTTAGCGATGTGACGCGCCTGGTTTACGAGCTTTTAAGGGGCGGCGAGACGGACGCGCAGATGCTTTATTTTAGGCTCGACGGACGGATAAATCACCTACTCATCGACGAGTTTCAAGACACCAATGTCGCGCAGTACGAGATCATGCGTCCGCTCATCGAAGAGATCGTCGCCGGATACGGACAAAACGGACTTGGCAGCTTTTTTTACGTCGGCGACGTAAAGCAGAGCATTTACCGTTTTCGCGGCGGCAAAAAAGAGCTTTTCGGTAAGCTGATGCGAGATTTTCCGCAGATCAAAGCGCAAAATTTGGAGGTAAATTACCGCAGCAAAAAAGCGTTGGTTAGATTTACGAACGCAGTATTTGCCGGCAAGATCGAAAATTTTAAACCGCAGAAAACGCCCGAAAAAGAGGACGAGCGAGTAAATTTGGTGGGGCAGATGCCGTATTTTGAGGCGGAGTCGGATGATCTTGGATTCGTGCGGGTAAGCAGCGGCGATGACGTGGCGGCAGAGGCGGCGCAGCAGGTTAAATTTCTGCTTGAAAAAGGGGTTTGCGAAGACGATATCACCGTGCTTTGCTGGAAAAACGACGATATAAATAAAATCGCAAATTTGCTTGACGAAGCTGGCATAAAAAGCGTGAGCGAGGGCGTGATGCCTCTGCTAGCTAGCAAAAATGCGCGCGCAGTAGTGGAGTACGCTAAATTTTGCCTATTTGGCGAGCAAATTTACAAGCTAAATACCGAAGCGATCCTGGACGTAAGCGCCGTAAAACTAAGCGTAAATCCGCAAAAATCGGCGCTTGAGAGCCTGCACTATCTGGCCGGTAGGCTCGGCGTAGATATGAGCGACGCGGACGTTTTGCGGCTGCTAGAGCTAGCGCAGCCGTATTCAAATTTGACCGAGTTTATCTATAATCTTGGTAGATTTGAAGCAAAAGCGAGCGCAAAAAGCGGCGAGGGCGTGAAAATCATGACCGTGCATAAATCAAAGGGGTTGGAGTTTGAAAACGTTATCGTGTGCGATAAAATGGGCGCCGGACGGCATGACGGGTCAAATTTTATCGCTGAATACGACGCTGACGCGGGCTCCTGGCAGGTGCGCCACAACGTCAAAAAACAGTGTATCGACGAGGATTTTGCGCAGCTAAAAGAAAAGGCGGCGCGGCTCGAGCGCGAAGAGGATATGAACAAGCTCTACGTCGCTCTAACGCGGGCTATCAGCGGGCTAATCATCGTCAAAAAAACGGGAGCAAATGGCAAAAATCCGAGCTTTTTTGGGGCGTATGAGAGTGGCGGCGAGGTTATAGAGTATCTTGATTTGGTCGATTTTAGCTTCGGCGAACCGACTCCTAGCAAGGCACGAAATTTGACGTCGGCAGGCAAATTTGAGCCTATAGAGCTAGCTCAAATTTCAAAGCAAATCGTAGATGAAACGCCTAAGACCGAGGGTAAAAATCAAAAGGCAATTTATTTTGGTTTGGCGCTACACTATCTGCTCGAGATGGCGGAAAAATTTGACGAGGATTCTCTAAAAACGGCGCAAATTTCGATGCGAAATGCGTTTCATAAATTTTTAGACGAGGGCGAGCTGGATGAAATTTACGCTCGCGGGCTAAATTTGATAAACGAGCCTAAATTTAAGCAAATGACGCAGGGAAAGCGTGCGTTTAAAGAGCAACCCTTGCGCTTTGAGGGTGCGTTAAAACAGCTTGACTTGCTCTGCTTGGATGAAACCGAAATTTGCGTGATTGACTACAAAACGAGCGATAAAAATATAGATGAAAATATCGCGCAAGTGGCGGAATACAAAAAAATACTAGCTCAAATTTATCCGAATTTGAGCGTAAAGGCGGCGATATTTTACGCTTTACGGGATGAAATTCGAAGCGTTGATATTTAAATATAGCTTAAATTAAGCTATTTGTAAGGTGCTTTTGAATACAATCACGACTTAAAATTATCTAAAGGGTAAGAAAATGACAAAAATAACAAAACCAAACGAAGTGGAGCGCGAGTGGATCGTGCTTGACGCGGCAGGCAAGCGTTTTGGTAGATTGCTAACCGAGGTGGCTACACTGCTTCGCGGTAAGCATAAGCCAAATTTCACTCCGAATGTCGATTGCGGCGATTACGTTATCATAATCAACGCTTCTAAAGCCGAATTTACGGGCAATAATAAAGCCGAGCAAAAGCTTTATCACCGCCATTCGGGATATTTTGGTAGCACTAAAAGCGAGAAATTCGGTGAGCTTTTAGCTGACAAACCTGAAAAACTGTTCAAGCTAGCCGTTCGCGGAATGCTTCCAAAAACAAAACTCGGCAGAGAGATGATAAAAAAACTAAAAGTTTACGCCGGCAGCGAGCATCCGCACACGGCTCAAATAGCTAAAAAAGAAGGAAAATAATCATGGCGAAAGTTTATGCAACCGGTAAAAGAAAAACTGCCGTAGCAAAAGTCTGGCTAAAACCGGGCAGCGGCAAAATTTTAATAAATGGACTTGATCTAAACACTTGGCTCGGCGGACACGAGGCTATCAAGTTAAAAGTAGTTCAACCTCTACTTTTAACAAAACAAGAGGGTTCTGTAGACGTAACCGCAACTACTCTAGGCGGCGGATACTCTGCTCAGGCTGAGGCGCTAAGACACGGCATTTCAAGAGCATTGGCTCTATTTGACACTGACCTTAGAGCGACTCTAAAACCAAAAGGCTTACTAACTCGCGACTCGCGCGTCGTTGAGCGTAAGAAATTCGGTAGAAGAAAAGCTAGAAGAAGCCCGCAATTCTCTAAACGCTAATAGTTTTTGGGATAGTGCGAATTTAAGGTGCATTGATATTTGCGGTTGGTTTTTTGTAAACTCGCAAATATCAAATGTTTAAACGAAATTTATAATTTTTGTGTTATCATTGAAACATACATTTCACTTGAAAGGATTTTCTATGAGAAAGATTGCTATTGCTTTAGTTG
Organism: uncultured Campylobacter sp.; assembly: GCA_963526895.1. Classification (GTDB taxonomy): domain Bacteria; phylum Campylobacterota; class Campylobacteria; order Campylobacterales; family Campylobacteraceae; genus Campylobacter_A. The sequence continues at coordinate 6,435 of CAURRL010000055.1, forward strand.
CTGCTACAGCTCTTTTTGCTGCTGATTCAGCTTACAAATATGAATTAACTCCAACCATCGGCGGAGTTCACCCTGAGGGAAACCTAGGAGTTAACGAACAGTCTGCTATTGGTTTAAGAATAGGAAGAAACCTTGAGAATTTCTTCTTAGATCATGTTGAGCTTGGTGTTAGCCATACTAATAAAATAAGAGAATATGGCGTAGACGGTAAAGCTACTAGATATTTCGTTAACGCTATTAAAGATTTCGGTCTAACTGAAAAATTATCTCTTTACGGTTTGCTTGGCGCTGGATATGAAGATGTTTCAAAAAGATTCGTTAAAAACGATGACGGCGGTTTCGGTCAATACGGTCTTGGCCTAAGATACCAAATCACTGACAACTTCGCATTGCGTGCTGAAGCTGTAGATGCTATTAAATTTAACCATGGCGACCACAACCTATTCTATACTCTAGGTTTTGCAGTAGGTTTTGCTCCTAAAAACGCTCCTGTAGTTGCAGAAGCTCCAAAAGCTGAGGCAGCTCCAGCTCCTGTAAGCCTTGACGATGATAACGACGGCGTTTTAAACGATGTTGATCAATGCCCAAATACACCGGTTGGCGTAGTAGTTGACGAGACTGGATGCG
>CAURRL010000056.1:0-7001 GCA_963526895.1 uncultured Campylobacter sp.
ATCTACATATTATCAGATCGTCTTTGCTTATGTTTAAATTCGGTTCTATTCGCTTGGTTTCTGTGTTGCAGAGATATACTTTGATTGCATCGTATTTGTAGGCTTCGTTTTTTAGACGCTTTTCGTCTTTTTGGTATATTTCGCCTATGTCGGCGAAAATTTTAACTATATCGCCCAAAATATTTTCCTTATTTGTATTTAAATAAAGTCTAAAAAAATTTAACTAATTTTACGCTTATCACACTTAAATATCTATAAGAAATTAACTAAATTTTCTAACAATTTATAATCTCCATAAAGCCCGCCCCACAGTTCATACATCCGCTTCCGACGCCCGCATCAAGGATCAAATTTATAAGCTCTGGCTGCGCGCAAATTTTCCATTTCGCTTGCCATGCCTGAACCGGCGAGCGGTTGTTGCCGTAATAAAAATTAAATGGATTTTGCAAATTTTGCCAGAGCAAATTTAGCTCAAATTCGCCGCTGTATCTGCGCCCGCTAAGCGTTTCGAATCTCTGCAAGGCGTTTATTTTCATCATCTCAAGATGTCTAGAATCTTGCGGTTGCAAATAAATTTTATGCCCCAAAAGCCCACCTATAGCGCATGCTACGCAGCCTTGCAGCACCGCTTCGCTTTGTGCAGTTCTATGCTCGCTCACCGCCACCGTCGTATCGCACAGACAAAGTTCGCCCAAATTTAGCCCGTCTTTTAGCACCGCAAGCGCGATTATTTTTTCAAATTCCGGCACATACGAGGTAAATCTAATCCGCAAATTTGCGCCATTTAAACGAAAATCGAAATTCGTTCGTTTAAAAATTTTGCCGCTTGACTCGTGCCTGTACCCCTCATGCTCGGCACTTGGCAGATAGCGGTAGATGTAGCCCTGGATGAGCTGGGGCAGCGACCTTGAAATTTTTAAATTTGCGCTCGGCAAACGTGAGATTATTGTGAGCATTTTCGTCCTTAAATTTAGTAAATTTTAGACGTAATTATAAAAAATCTCGCATTAAAAATCGGTTTTGCGTAAAAATGCGGTGAAATTTCAAATTTTACCCGTCAAATTCGCTAAAATATCCATAAAAATCACGCAAGGAGAGCAAATGAAATACGATTTTGACGCACCAGTAGAGCGAGGCGGGACGTATTCGTCAAAGTGGAAAACGAGCGGCGAAGAGCTGCCGATGTGGGTGGCGGATATGGATTTTAAGGTCGCGCCCGAGATTTTAGAAGCGCTGCAAAAGCGCCTGGACAACGGTGTTTTTGGCTATTCGTACGTGCCGCAGGAGTGGAATGAAGCCATCTGCTCGTGGTGGAGCAGGCGCCACGACGTCAAATTTGACCCGAGCTGGCTGATTTTTTGCACGGGCGTGATCCCGATCATTAGCTCTGCGGTGCGTAAATTTACGAGCGTGGGCGATAAAATCGTGGTCCAAAGCCCCGTCTATCACGTCTTTTACCGCAGCATCGAAAACAACGGCAGGATCGCGCTCGCAAACGAGCTAGCCTACGACGGGCGCGGCTACGATATTGACTTTGCCGACCTAGAAGAAAAGCTCGCCGACCCGCTAACGACGATGTTTATCCTTTGTAACCCGCACAATCCCGTCGGCAAAATTTGGAGCGCCGAGAAGCTAGCCAAAATCGGCGAACTATGCGCTAAATACGGCGTTTTGGTGATCTCTGACGAGATACACTGCGACATCACGAGCCCTGGCAAAAGCTACGTGCCGTTTATCCGCGCGAGTGAGACTTGCAAAAACATCTCGATCACCTGCGTTTCGCCTACAAAAGCCTTTAACATCGCAGGCCTGCAAAGCTCTGCCGCCGTAGTGCCAAACCCAAAACTACGCGCCAAAATGGCAAAGGCCATCAACGACGACGAGGTCGGCGAAGGCAATGCGTTTTCTTGTATTGCGGCGATCGCCGCGTTTGAGCGGGGCGAAGCGTGGCTCGAGCAGATGCGCGAGTACGTAGAGCAAAACCGCAAAATCGTGAGCGAGTTTTTGCAAAACGAACTGCCGCAGATCAGGCTTGTGGAGCAGGATGCGACCTATCTGCTCTGGCTTGATTGTCGCGAAATTTGCGACGACGCGAGCGATTTTCATAAGTTTTTACGCCAAAAAGCGGGACTTTGGCTAAACGACGGCAATGCGTACAGAGGTGCGGAAAAATGCTTCCTGCGCCTTAATATCGCCACGCAAAGATCGCGCGTGCTGGAGGGGCTAAAACGCCTAAAATCAGGCGCCATAGCCTACGCGAAAAGTAGGGAATAATATATTTACGAAAAGTTGGGATAAAATTTAGACCTTTTTGGTATGATTTGCGCGTCCGACAAGAAAACCTCCTTTTTGTAACGGCGCCTCGGCTCCCCCTGCCGAGGCGTTTTTGTCTTATTCATTAAGCTTTTTTAGTTATAATCCTTCTCATAAATTTACCACGCCTAGCTCAAATTTAAACAAATTTTGGCATTTCAGGCGAAAGGACGAAAATGCTAACTCACATAGACGAAAACAACCGCCCAAAAATGGTCGACGTAAGCGACAAGGGCGTAACTACGCGCATAGCCGTAGCAAGCGGCATCATAAAAATGTCGCGTGAAGCCTTTGACGCGATCAAAAACAACACGGGCAAAAAGGGCCCCGTCCTGCAAACCGCCGTCGTAGGCGCGATAATGGGAGCGAAAAAGACGAGCGAACTCATCCCGATGTGCCACCCGCTGCTAATCAGCGGCATAAACTGCAACATCGAGGAGCTAACCGAAATCTGTGCCTACAAGCTAACCGTTAGCGTTAAGATGGACGGCAAAACAGGCGTCGAGATGGAGGCGCTAACAGGCGTTAGCGTCGGGCTACTAACGATCTACGACATGATAAAAGCGATAGATAAAACCATGCAGATAACAGATATTGCGCTAGAAAGCAAGAGCGGAGGCAAAAGTGGCGACTACGTGCGATCTAAATAAAGAACCAGAAATCATCTATCCAAATTTTTGGGAATACAAAATCATCTTGCTTGATAGTGATAACGCCGAAGCTATCGTGCAGGGCGTCGTAGGCGAAAGACAACACAAGATAACGCCGTCAAAATCGAGCAAAGAGGGCAAATACAAAAGCTACAATTTAAGCGTTTTGGTTAATTCTAACCAGGAGCGATTAGAAATTTTTTCCGCGCTAAGACGCGTTTGCAAATACGTACTATAAGGACTTTTATGCAAAATTTAGTCTTCATCCAAACCATAAAAGAGAACAAAAACGACCCGCAAATTTCCGTTTTGATCAGGGAATTTGCGCTAAGCGAGTTTAGAAAAAGCGTCAAAGGCGCACAAAACGGCGACGCAAAGGCGGCTCTAGCTGAAGAGTTTGAGCAAATTTGCGAGGCGCTAAAGGGCGAGGATCTGCTAAACCGCCAAAACGTCGCCAACCTCATCCAAAGCGCAGGCGACGCGCTAAGCGAAGCAAAAGAGCAGTATATCCACCGCCTAATCTACGAAAAAGAGCAGATCGAGCGGCAAATTTACGCGCAAAAAGACGAGATCAAAAACGACGTTCGCGAGCTGCTTGAAAATATGGAAAATTTCATCAAAAGCAGCGACCTGGCGGATAGAGACGAAATTTTAACTGCGATAGACGAAAAGATGCTCTGCGAGCTGCAAATGCTGGGAATCCTAAAAGAAACTACCGAAGCGGCGTTTCTAACCGCGATTGAAAAGGGCGACGACGTGAAAGATACGGTGGAACAAATCGCCAAAAACGTCGTGCTTAGCGCGATAAACGAGGGCGAAGCGAGCAAAGAGCGCATCATAGAGATCGCAAGGACGGTCTGCGAGGCGGCGAGCGAGATAGCTGACGTCGATCAGGCCTCTGCCAAAGAGCTAATAAGCGGCGCGATCGGCGGCGTAAAAGAGGCGCTTAGCAAAAGGACGGAGAAGTTTATCGAGGAGATCAAATTTGCCCCAGACGGCCAGACGCTGCTAGGCGAAGCTAGAGAATTTATAAGGCTTGAGGAGAGATTTGTAGCGATGCTGCGCGATATGGCGCGCTCAGATGAGCCATCTGCTGCCGTGATAAACGAAATCCTAGACGAGTCCGTCGATAGCTACTTCGCCAAATTTAAGCGCCTGCAAAACGATGTTTCGCGCCAGATCGAGCTTCAGCTAGAGGGGTTAAAATTTAACGAAAATATCGATAAATTCGCTAGCCTTGCCGGAGCTAAATTTGAGGAGCTAAAGCGCGAGGTCGGCCAGGCCGGCGATAAGCTTAAAGAAAATTTTAACGCTAAAGAACGCATCGAAGCGCTAAAAAAGGAGATCAGCGACTTTGAAAAACGAACCGAGGAGAAGCTAACCGAGATAAATGCGAGCGAGATCGGCGAAAACCTCAAAACAAAATCAAAAGAACTAGGCGAGAAGCTCTACAAAGCCGCCGAAAATCTCATAAAAACCGCCAAAGAAAAGATCGGCAAAAAAGAGGACGAGAAAAAGGACGAGTGAGCCAAATTTGGGCGCGTATGCTTAAATTTGCGCCCGGATTTTACTTGCCCGCTACAAACGGCGGCAAATTTAACGCTGTAAATTTGCGCTCAAATTTGACTCCGCCAAAACGCCGCGAAAGTCAAATTTAACCCCAAAGGATCAAAAATGAGTATCACGTTTTTCGTCAAAAATAAAAAGAAGTTTCTAGTCGGCCTTGCGCCCGTGATGAGCGTGGAGGAGGCGCTGCGGTTGGTGCCAAATTTATCGCAGTTTAACGCCGACGAGGACGACGAGGAGTTTGACGCCGATGGCTTTTACGGCGCAAAGCTTGACGAGTTTGATTGCCTGGTTGCCGGCACGGACGGGCTTAGCGGACGCGGCTTTGAGATCGGATACGAGGACGGCGCCTATAACGTCCGCATCGGCACGCCAAGCACCCGTACGGACTGGAAAATCGCGCTAGAGTACCTAAAAAACCTAGCCCTAAAAATGGACGGCGAGATAACAAGCGAGGACGGCGAGAAATTTAGCGCGCAAAATATCGAAAGCTTTAACTATGAGCACGACATACGCGCGGGGCTAGAGGCGATAGAGCAAAATTTGCAAAAAGAGGCGCAAATCAGCACTATTTACGGTATAAGAAACGAAGTGTCGTTCGATAAAAAGATCATAGCTCGCATCATGGGCGCGAAGGATCCCGCAGACGAATTTAGCAAATTCGTAACCGGTATCCAAAATTTGGATGCGTATTTTGCAAATCAGATGTTTTATCGCAGGAACGATAGCGGCGAGATCAGCGGAGATTACGTCCTGTCGCAAGACGTCGTTACCGTGCTGCCCTTTGAACCTAGCGTGGAGTATAAAAATTTGCAAATGCTAGGCGATGAGAAAGTCGCGCGCTGGTCGGTCGCGATATTTGGCGGAGAGGGCGACGATGAGGAAAAACACGAAATCCTAGCGACGCTGAAATATGAAAGTTTCATCCAAAATTTGCCAAAAGAAAAGTACAAATTTATCGACGCGAAAAATATCGTCGTAAGCGCGTTTAGCAAGGCAGAATTTGACGAGCTAATCGCAAAATGCGGCCAAGAGGGGCTGGCGGACTAGGCTGTTTAGCTAACGGCGGCGATTTGCCCTCCCCACGCTAAATTTAGCGGCGTAGTTAAAACTGCAAGCAAATTTGCCTGCCTTTTTGCTCCGAAATGAAGCCAAATTTGACGCAAGATAGATCAAATTTGGCGTCAAATTTAAAACTCCGCAAAGCCGTAAATTTAACCGCAAACCCAAAATATTGACTTGCGCCATCCCCTTTAGATAAAATCAAGCGCAAAAATCAAAGGAGATCAAAAAAGCGAAAAATTTTCCTGCCGCTTTTATGCGCCTTCCTGCTAGGCGGATGCACTACGTACGGCATCGGCCCCTCTAATATATTTCTAGAAAACAAAGAGCTAACTCAGCTAAAAGGCCGCCATATCCTAGATATGGAAAAATACTCCGGCGGCTGGTCGCACATCGAGATAGGTATGCTTTCGAACAAATTTTATATGCAGCATGAACCGCGCGAAGTGCTATCGGTTAATAGATCGTGCAACTTCTGGGGTTGCAGCGTAACGGGTGTAAACTACAGCACCTACGGCTTTGTTTACTTTACTACCGACAAAGACGGCTATATCACGGACTACACCGAGGACGGAGACGCGATAAGGAGCGTCAAGCATAAATTTAAAGACCTGCTAGTACTGGAGAACTAAGATGAAAAAGACGGTAATAACATTATGCGCATTTGCGATCACTGCGGCGTTTGGGCTCTCTAACGAGGATTACGATAAATTTATAGCGCTAGACGATAGCGGAAAATACAAAGAAGCGTTGGCATTTATCAAGCCAAAGGCCGATGGTGGCGACGCCAGAGCCGTTACGCTCGTGGACTACCTATACGAGGTGAGGATGTCTAACATCGGCGAAGGCGTAAAGTGGTACAAAAAAGCCATGGGACTAAACGATTCGCTCGCTCACTCGAATATGGCGCGGATCTATTACCGCATGACGGACTATAAGCTAGCCGCGCAGACCCTTGAAAAGGCAAGCAAACTAGGCGACACGGGCGCGGACGCAATGCTAGGAAATATGTATCTAAACGGAATACACTTTAAAAAAGACTATAAAAAAGCGCTCGTCTACATCCAAAAAGCCGTTGCCGATGACGATCCGCAAGCTCTAACCGATCTAGCTATATGCTACGAGAACAGCTACGGCGTCGCAAGGGACATGGACAAGGCCATAGAGTTCTATAAACGCGGAGCGGCGGGCGGTAACGAATACGCCAAAAGAGCGCTAGAGAGGTTGCGGTAACGGACTGCGACAAGTCCCCGAGTTTTGACGATACCGACTGTGCGAGCTTATCGGTCTTAGTAGCGGTGACTCGGGCACTGGTTGGCGGAGGCAGCTTGGGCTAGCTCCCAAGCCCGCTCGGTTTAAAATTTAGTTTTCGGTAAATCGCCGGATATAGGCCGGTTTATCCGTTTGGCT
>CAURRL010000057.1:0-6959 GCA_963526895.1 uncultured Campylobacter sp.
TTTATATCCGGTGTATAGTACATAACTAGCATAAATCCGGTAAAAATAAGCAACGCAAAAAGCGTCGTGAGTATAACGCCCATCGCCCAGAGGAAATTTATATTTTTCGGTATCCAGTATTCGCTGACGAGGACTTTTATTAGCTTGTTTAGGGCGATCCTTTGATCCAGCCAGTCTAAAACGCCCGTTGATTTTCTGATGTGCATTCTCCCCTCCTTAAGCTTGAGCCGTTAGTTTTTCGTATTCGGGGCTGGTTTCGCCCAGAACGAGTTTCGTACCGTCTATCTTAAACGGCGGTATGTCTAGCGGGCGCGGAGGAGGGCCGAAGGTATTTACGCCGTCTGCGTTAAATTCGCCTCCGTGACAGGCGCAAACGAAAACTTGTTTGCCAGGTTTCCACTCGGGAATACAGCCAAGATGCGTACAAAGCCCGATCGCAACCATATATCTAGCGCCCTCTACTACGATATCGCGCTTGTCGTTAGGCGCCATCGAAGCGTCTTTTTTTAGGATAAATATCGGCTTTTTACGCCACTCGATCTGGCGCATCTCGCCGTCTTTCATCGGGCTAAGATCTACAGTCGTAAATCCGGCCGCCTTTACGCTAGGAAGCGGGTCCCAGGTCTTTTTGACGGCTACGAGAGTCGCTGCGCCGCCGACTGCGGCCACCGCGCCAAACGCTAGACCGATAAAATCTCGTCTTTCTTGTTTTACGGACATTACTTTCCTTTCAACGGTTTTTGAAGAATAATTGAGATTATACTCTTATGAAAATTAAACTTTTATTTTTCTAGCAAATAGTTTAAATGTTTAAATTATTTTTAAATCATTATTTACTATTTCGTATTTTAAGGCTTTCGGGAGTAAAATTTGAGTGTAAATTTGGTTTAGTCGGTTAAATTTGACGGCCTATAAGCAGACGTAAATTTAAATTATATTTTAGTTTGCGCGTTTTACCCGCACCGCAAAATTTGACGCCGAGCGACTTTAAATTTACGCCGTCAAATTTGCCGTTTTTAGCGGGAGATGCTTGGTAAAATTTGATCTAAAGGAGAATATATGCGTATCGCTTCGATCGATCACATTGTTTTAACGGTTGCTGATTTGCAACGGACGCTTGATTTTTACGTGCGCGCGCTGGGCATGCGCGAGGTTGATTTTGCAAACGGACGCAAGGCTCTGGCCTTTGGCTCGCAAAAGATAAATTTGCACGTAAAAGGCGAGGAGATTTTGCCTAACGCGCGAAACGCAAACATCGGAACGGCCGATATTTGCTTACTTACCGATACGCCGCTTGAGCTAGTTTTAGAGGAGCTGGAGGCTGCTGGCATCGCCGTAGAGCAGGGCATCGTGCCGCGAACCGGCGCGCTTGGAGCGATAAGCTCAATCTACGTGCGTGACCCGGACGGAAATCTGATAGAGATTAGTAGATACGTTTAAATTTGACGGGTTTATAAAAAGGCGAAGCGTTAAATTTAACCTCAAATTTAACGCCCGCCCTTGCTAAATAGCGTTTTATCGCGGCTTACTGCGACTCCCTTGCATTCATCTTTATATAAATATGTAAAATATCTATCGCCGCAGGCGTCACGCCGCTGATTTCGCTAGCCGCAAAGAGCGTCGGCGGGGCGAATCTCTCGAGCTTTTCGACGACTTCGTTGCTAAGCCCGCTGATACCGCGGAATCTAAAGCCTGCTGGGATTTTCACGCTCATCATATCTTTCATGCGGTCGATCTGCTTTTTTTGCTCGGCGATGTAGTGTTGGTATTTGGCTTCGGTTAAAATTTGCTCCAAGCTCGCCTCGTCGAGCGCCTCGAAAAACGGATCTAGCTTGCGTAGCTTTTCGCTCGTGAAGCTCTTTCTGGCGACGATTTTTTGCAGGGTCAAATTTTGGCTGATTATCTCCTCGTCAAGACTAGCTAAAAGCTCCAAATTTCGCTTTGTCGGCGTGATCTCGGTGCCGTTTAGCAGCTCTAGCCCGCGAGTCAAATTTGACCTTATGGCTTCTATTTTCTCAAACGTCGCTTCGTCTAGCAAGCCAAGCTCGCGGCCGTATCCGCCTAGGCGCAGCACGGCGTTGTCCTCGCGCAGCAGCAGCCTGTACTCGGCACGCGAGGTAAACATACGGTAGGGCTCCTTCGTGCCCTTAGTCACTAGATCGTCGATGAGAACGCCGATGTAGGCCTCGTCGCGGCGCAGGACGAACGGCTCTTTGCCCTCAAGCGCAAGCGCTGCGTTTATGCCCGCCATCAGCCCCTGCGCGCCTGCTTCCTCGTAGCCCGTGGTGCCGTTGATCTGGCCTGCGAGATAGAGTCCGCGCGCCTTTTTGGTCTCTAGAGTGTGTTTTAGCTCGGTAGGCTGGACGTAGTCGTACTCGATCGCGTAGCCGTGGCGCACGATGCGCGCGTTTTCAAAGCCCTTGACCGAGCGCAGCATCGCGACCTGCACTTCATACGGCAAGCTCGTAGAAAAGCCGTTGATGTAGTACTCCGTGGCCTCTAGCGTCTGCGGCTCGACAAAAAGATGATGCCTGTCGCGGTCGCCGAATCTATTTATCTTATCCTCGATGCTCGGGCAGTAGCGTGGACCCACGCCCTCTATCTGACCCGTAAATAGCGGCGCTTTGTCGAAATTTGAGCGGATAATGTCGTGCGTGGTAACGTTCGTGTAGGCGATGTAGCAGGGCAGCTGCGTAGGCGCGAAGTCCCGCGTGCGGAAGCTAAATGGGCTTGGGTTCTCGTCGCCGCCTTGGATCTCAAGTACGCTAAAGTCGATACTTTTAGCGTCCACGCGCGGGCATGTGCCGGTTTTTAGCCGACCGACTTCTAGACCTAGTTCGCGCAGGCTATCGCTTAGATTTTTGGCGCTTAGCTCGCCCACGCGGCCGGCTTCCAGTTTGTTAAATCCGACGTGTATCAGCCCGTTTAAAAACGTACCCGTCGTGATGATGAGTTTGCTGGTTTTATACTCGTTGCCTAGGTGGGTTTTTACGCCCGTGATCTCGCCGTTTTGGCTTAAAATTTGCGTTGCGATCTCTTGGCTGATTTCAAGATTTGGCGTATTTAGCAGTAAATTTCGCATATAGACGCGGTAGCGGTCCATATCGATCTGAGCGCGGCTGCCTCGCACGGCCGGACCCTTGCTCTCGTTTAGCACGCGAAACTGTATGCCCACGGCATCGGTCGTTAGCCCCATCTGCCCGCCTAGAGCGTCGATCTCTTTTACGAGGTGGCCTTTTGCTAGACCGCCGATAGCGGGGTTACAGCTGGCTGCGCCGATCTGCTCGGCTAGGATTGTGATTAGCAGCGTTTTTTTGCCCATTCTTGCGGCGGCGAGGCTCGCTTCGATGCCCGCGTGACCGCCTCCGACGACGATAATATCATAGTTCATATTAAAATTTTCCTTGTCCTTAAAATTCGCGATTTTATCAAATAACAGATAAAATATACAAAAATTTAAGGAAAAGAGACGAGGAAATTTGCCTTAAATTTGACTCTCTTGAGCTGGTGCGCGTAGTTTGGCGATTTGGCTTAAATTTATTTATAGTAGTTTTTATAGAGTATTTTTTGAGAGATCGGGCGGAAATTTAACCCTGCTCAAATTTCCCTCGCGATCTTGTTCATCTTGGCAAAAATTTCCGCTCGTTCGCCATCTTTTAGGTTGCCCATCTCTAGCTTCGTCATCATCTGCATAAAATCAAATTTCTTAAACATTTTCGCAGTTTCTTTGGCTTCGCGTTCTAGTTTGGCATAGATTTGCGCTTCGTTTTGGTCGCGTGCTAAATTTCGTAAAAACGAGCTTGCCTCGCCGCCGTGAAATTTATCCGCGTCAAATTTATCCGTCGCACTGCTCAAATTTGCTTTTTCGTTAAATTTATCTAGCATCTGGGCAAAATCCGTCAAATTTGCCGCCGCGAGCGTAGAGCCACCTAAAAATTTATCGCCCTTTTGGTTTTGACCGACTCGGTTTGCTAAGGTCTTTAAAATCTCGTTTGAAGCGCCGTTTTTGATCTGCATTTTTATCCTTTTTATATTACTAACGGTGAGTTCTAGCAAAAACTGTTCCGTCAAATTTGAAACGACGAGATTAAATTTTGCCTTAAGCTTTCTGAAGCATTATAGGACTAAAATACTCTTTTTAGTGTATTAGATGGTCTATGCGTAATATTTTTATATTCGTATAAGTTTAAAAGGGTGCCTATTTTACCGCAAATTTAAAAATAAACTTAAAGATAAATAATTCATAAAAATTAATCTAAAAAATACAAAATTCGTCAGCCAAATGACAGAAATAAATTTTTAAAAGTAATACAATTAGCTCAAGATTTAAGAGAAATCAAGAATCGTAAAACAAGTAGAAAGGAGAATTTATGAAACAACATAAATTTGTGATCGCCGATTACAAACGTTGTATCGGTTGCGCTACTTGCATGGCGGCCTGTTTTCGTAGCGCTTATGAGCGCGGTAAGCTTTCAAAAGCTAGACTAACAGTACTCCGTCAAGCAAAGGGCGTCATGCCGACGCAGTGTCGCCAGTGCGATGACGGTCCTTGCGCGAACGTATGTCCTACCGGGGCGCTAAGGTTTGACGATAACTACATCGAGCTTCACGAGGAGATATGTATAGGCTGCAAACTCTGCACTATCGCTTGCCCTTACGGCGCGATAAGCTCAAGCGCGGAGCTCATGCCGTCCGTTAACTACGCGGTAGAGCCGAAGTACTACCTCGAGATCGAGAGCCAGGCGGGCGCGAAAAACACCGCGATAAAGTGCGATATGTGCTTCGGGCGCGAAAACGGCCCTGCGTGCGTCGAGGTTTGTCCGACCAGCGCGATCATTATGGTCGATCCTTTGCACAGCCATCACAAGCTTGGCAACAAGATCGAGCAAGAAGCCGCTCAGGCTTTCGTCGATAAAATTTTACGCGGAAGCGGAAATTTAAAAGAACCTCACGTTTTAGCCGATATCGGCGCTCAGGACGTGGACGGCGAGGGCGACGTCATCGTTATCAAGGAGCTTGACAAAACTCCTAGCGAGCAGGCAAGAGAGCAAGCGGCGTCAAATTCGCGCGCTATGAACGACGAAAATAGCGGCGCAAAAGGGGGTGCGAGATGGTAGGCGTGTATCTGCTTTTCTTAGTTAGCGCCGCCGTTAGCATCCTGCTCTACGGCGCTCAAAAATCAGCCGTCAAAATCGGCTTTGGACTAAGCGCGATCAGCTGTTTTTACGCGCTTTGCTACTTTGTGGCGCATATGGGGACGATACAGGGCTTTGCTCTTGGCGGAGACTTTTTATACGCGCCGAAATTCGAGCTAACTCCGCTTGGAAATTTCTTTAGCTTCGTAGTCGTCTTTATCGGCTTTGCCAGCAGCGTCTATGGTATGAGCTACGCGGAGGAATACATAAAAAAAGCAAGCGTAGGCGTTTTCGCCTGTTTGTTTAACCTTTTCATCCTTTCGATGCTTCTAGTCATCAGTGCAAATAACGTATTTTGCTTCGTCGTTTTGTGGGAGCTTATGACGCTTATTTCGTCTTTCCTTATCCTAGTAAACGACGGCAAAGGCACGCTAAAAGCGGTGATGGTGTATCTTGGCATCGCTCAGGTCGGTGCGTTTTGCATCACGTGCGGACTGCTAATAATGGCTCACTATGCCGGCAGCGCCGAGTTTAGTAAATTTGCCCATCTAAATATGCCGACTGCGGCTAGCGTCGTGGTGTTTATACTATTCCTAGTAGGATTTGGTAGTAAAGCCGGTATGTGGCCGTTTCACGTATGGCTACCGATGGCTCACCCGGCCGCTCCTTCAAACGTCTCTGCTTTAATGAGCGGCGTAATGATTAAGGTTGCGCTATTTACTCTAGTTAAATTTACGCTTTTCTTGCCTTTAAGCATTTACTTTGGTTTGACGGTTTTGATCCTGGGTGCTGCTAGCTCACTGTTTGGCGTTCTTTACGCTCTTTGTCAGCACGACTACAAAGCGCTTCTTGCTTATCACTCAGTTGAAAATATCGGCATCATCTTGCTTGGTCTTGGTACCGGTCTATACGGCCTAGCTGCGGGAAATAACACTCTTGCTGCGATCGGATTTTTAGCAGGATGCTACCACGTAGTTAACCACGCGATATTTAAAGGACTATTGTTCCTTTGCGCGGGTTCGGTCTTGCACGCTACGCACACTCGCGATATGGACGTGCTAGGCGGCTTAGCTAAAAAGATGCCTTGGACCTCTGTTGGTATGTTTATCGGTATCATGGGTATCGCAGCGCTTCCTCCGGTTAATGGCTTTGTATCAGAGTGGTTTACATATCAAGGCATGCTTCAAGGCGCGCTAGAGCAGGGCATCTTTACTAGATACGCCTTTACGCTTTCAGTCGTCGCTTTAGCGCTTACGGGCGTGTTAGTCGGCATGCATCTTAAGCTTTACGCAGTAATCTTTGCGGGAACTCCAAGAGATCAGAAAATTTGGGAAAACGCAAAAGAAAGCCCGATATTTATGGTGCTTGGCATGATCGTGCTAATGATCGGCTGCGTAGGCTTTGGTATAGGAGCTAACGTGGTCGTCGGCTACATCCAAACGGCCGTAAATTCCATAGGCGGCGCAAGCGGTTACGTAGCTAGCCACGGTATAAATTTGACCTCAAATTTAGGCAGCATCGTTTCTACTCCGTTAATCGCTATCATCTTATGTTCTACTATGGTTTTGCCTTTTGCGATTTTGGCTTTCATGAAAGCAAACCGCGAGAAACCTCGCGAGACCGATCCTTGGGCTTGTGGATTTAAATACAGCTCTCGCATGCAAATGACTGGCGGCCCTTTCACCGGCGATCTAAGGCGCATAATGAACTGGCTGTTTAAAGGCGAGAGAAAAGTCGTAACCAAAGGCTATTTTAACCCGGTCGAATACCACAACCATCCAAAAGATATCTGGTGGGGGCTATTTTACGAGCCGGTGATTAAAT
>CAURRL010000058.1:0-6909 GCA_963526895.1 uncultured Campylobacter sp.
CACCAGCTAGCCTTTAACGTCATCCCGCACATCGACGTATTTTTGGACAACGACTACACTAAAGAGGAGATGAAAATGGTCAATGAGACCCAAAAAATCCTCCACAAAAATATGGAAGTGAGCGCGACCTGCGTGCGTGTGCCGGTGCTTCGCAGCCATTCCGAGGCGATCACGATTCATTTTGATAGAGACGTGGACGCTGCAGCCGCGCGCGAACTCCTGCGCAAGGCGCCTAGCATCGTAGTCGTGGACGAGCCCGCCGCGAAAAAATACCCGATGCCAAGCATCTCAAGCGACACCAACGAGACCTACGTCGGACGCATCCGCACGGATAACTACCGCAAAAACGTCCTGCATCTATGGTGCAGCGCCGATCAGATCCGCGTGGGAGCGGCGACCAATGCCGTAAGAATCGCGCAAAAATGGATAGAGATGCAGGAGTAGCCCGCCCGCATTTCGTTTTAAATTTACCGAATTTGCGCTTTGATTTGGCGGGCGTGCCTTGCCTCGCTTTGGCGTAGATTCGGCTAAATTTTACTCGCTTTAATTTTCTAGCATTTCGTTTAAATTTGACGCATAAATTTACCCGCATCTTGACGGTGCTAACCGCCAAAAACAGGTGTGCCGTCAAATTTAACGAACTCAAATTTGGCCAGCCCGTCAAATAGACGCGCTCGCCAAAACGAGCTTTATAAACCGCGCGAAACGTAAATTTAAGCCCATACAAAAACAACCCAAACCGCACGCGCCAACCCAAATCAACGCCCTAGCTTTAAGGAAAATATTATAAAATACGCGTTTTATTTTTAAACAAAGGAAATTAATGCGTAAAGCTTTTGAAAAAATCCTGCTCTTTAGCAACAACTTCACGCTCCTGCCCGTGGTCTTTGGCTTGCTTGGCGCGATCGTGCTTTTCGTCATCGCTAGCTACGACGTGGGCAAGGTTTTCGTCGCCGTTTATCACTACTTTTTCGGCGATTTTCACCCAGAGAACTTCCACTCAGACGTCGTCGGCGAGATCGTGGGCGCGATCGACCTCTACCTCATGGCGCTCGTGCTTTACATCTTTAGCTTCGGCATTTATGAGCTGTTTATCTCCGAGATCGAGGAGCTCAAGCAGTCCAAACAGAGCAAAGTCCTCGAGGTGCACTCGCTAGACGAGCTCAAGGATAAACTGGGCAAAGTCATCATCATGGTGCTTATCGTTAACTTTTTCCAGCGCGTTTTGCACGCAAATTTCACCACTCCGCTTGAGATGACCTACCTTGCGGCCTCGATTTTGGCGCTTTGCTTGGGGCTTTATTTCCTGCACAAGGGCGAGCACTGAGGCTTTCTGCGAGCCTGAATTCGGGCTCGCTTTTTAAATTTCGATTCAAATTTTACCGCTTCGCCATATGTGAATAACTTTTAAATTTCGCCTTTATCGTTAAGTTTGATTTCAAAATTTTGCCAAATTTAAAGCTGTATAAATTTAAGTTCTATTTTAGCGATAAATGCCGATTTTAAGGGCTTTATGGATTAAATTTAAGATTACAAAATTAACCAAAATAATATAAATTATTTCACTTTTCACTCCGTGAAAAAAACGTGAAAAGTTACGTTTAATTTCTAGCTTTTTCGGGTAAATTTGACGCGGTCAAATTTGATCGGCATGACCCGCATCTTTACAGCGTGAATGATTAATAGAGAGTTAAATTTGACGCTTAAATGGGTAAAATTTAAAAACGGCGCACGCTTACCGCATGCGCCGTCAAGGGGTATTTTAATCAAAACTAGCGGCCATAGAGCCGCCAATAATCAGTCAAATAGCGAATTTACGCTTTCGTTATGATACACGCGTCTGATCACTTCGCCAAAAATCGGTGCGACGCTGAGCACTTTTATCTTTTCGTTGTCCTCGCGAAGCGGTATAGTGTCGGTTACTACAAGCTCGTCTAGCGCGCTATCTGCGAGGTTTTCGTATGCTTTGCCCGAGAGTACCGCATGCGTGCAGCACGCCATCACAGAGGTCGCGCCGCGCTCTTTAAAGACTTTAGCCGCCTTTACTATCGTGCCGCCCGTATCGATCATGTCATCAACCAGGATCACGTCCTTGCCCGCCACGTCGCCGATCACGTTCATTACTTCGCTCTCGTTAGCTTTTTCGCGGCGTTTATCGACGATGACGATATCCAGATTTAGGGCTTTTGCGACGCTTCTAGCGCGTGCGACGCCGCCGATATCGGGGCTAGCGATGATAGGATTTTTGAGATTTTTATTTTTGATATGGTCATTAAAGATAATCGAGCCGTAGAGGTTATCGACCGGGATATCGAAAAAGCCCTGAATTTGGCCCGCATGAAGGTCGATCGTAACGACGCGGTCGATGCCCGCAGTTTGCATCATGTTTGCCACGAGTTTTGCCGTGATAGGCACGCGAGGAGCGGCCTTGCGGTCTTGGCGTGCATAGCCGAAATACGGCACCACCGCCGTTATCGAACTAGCCGAGCTGCGTTTAAGCGCGTCGGTTAGGATCAAAAGCTCCATCAAATTTACGTTTGCAGGCGCGCAGGTAGGCTGGACGATGAAAATGTCCTTGCCGCGCACGCTCTCGCCGATCTGCACGCTGATCTCGCCGTCGCTAAAGCGCTTGATCGTAGCTTCGCTAAGCGGAAGCGATAAATAGTGCGAAATTTTCTTTGAAAACGCTGGATTTGCGGTGCCCGAAAAGATTTTGTAACCTCTCATAACGATTAACCTTTGTAAAGTTTTTACTAATTTTACCGAACTAAAACTTAAATTCGTAGATTTTTGCAGACGAATTTTTACTTTGGTCGGCTTGCGTTTCGGTTTTTGACGCGTTAGTTCGGGCTGTCGACGAAATAGTCTTTTTAAAAATTTTGCAGCCCCGACTGCCGTGGCGCAGCTATTTTTGAGTCAAATTTTATCACTAGTTTTAAAATATAGCGAATTTATCTCGCGTCAAATTTGGCCTTAAAACAGCTGTCTTTAAAACGCTAAATTTTAGACTTCGTTATGGTTTGGCGTCAAATTTGCAAATTTATCCGCAAGATGCTTTTGGCGTAAGCAAAGCGGATAAACGATTACGCACCCAAAATCAAGCAAAACCATACGACAAAGGCCGCGGCTACGCAAATTTAGTCCGCCACGCCCATCATCACGCTTGAGTATTCGCCCTGCTTGACGTCCGTTTTTTCAGGCTTTTTGACGACTATCCTATCCTCGGCCAGTCCAGCCTGCGCTAGAGCTGCCTTGATAGCCTGAGCTCTTGCACTAGCGAGCTCTAGCAGCTGCTCTTTTTTTATCTCGATACCTTTTAGCGCAGCCTCTCTGAGCGCCTTTTCGTCGCTACTTTTTTCTTTAGGAGCTAGCGATGCGAGCGCTCCTGCGTAGTCGCTGCCCGTTTGCGCCATCGTTTGACCGATTTTTTCGTTTAGCTTCGCGTTTTTTAACGCCGTTATGTCCACGTCCGAGTAGGCCGGAGTGATGCTTAGCTTCATCTTAGGTTTTGCCGTCGTTAGCTTGATAAAGTCGGCTATCTTGGCCTGCTCAGATACGATTAGTTCGGCATTTGCAGGCATAAAGTCGATGGTATTTAGATCCTGGCTACTTAGACCTAGCGCACTACCCAGAAATCTAAACGGAGCCAGCGTGATGTCTGCAAATAGCTTTTTGACCGCTTCCCAGATGATACCGCCGTATTTAAAATCAGGGTCGTTTAGGTCGCCCTCCACCGGCAGATCGATGTTTATCTGATTGTTTTGATCGCTCAGGATCGAGATGGCAAGCGATAGGGGCAGGTTTACCGCGTCTTTAGACTCGACCTTTTCGCCAAGCGTGAGAGTATCTAGATTTACGACATTGCTACCATTTAGCTTAGAGTCCTTAACATCGTAGTTTAGAGTCAAATTTAGCTTGCCTTTTTCTATCTTGTAGCCCAAAAACTGCCCGCTATAAGGCGTGACGTCGACTAGATCGATATCTTTAAAGCTAAATTTGACTTCCGTGCTCTTTTTAGGGTCGTACGGCAGTAGCTTGAGCCCGATCTTGCTAAAGCCGCTCTTGCCGACCACGCCCTCAAACGTACCCATCGTCGGGCGAGTACTGTCGATATCCATCAGCACGCCTTCTAGCTTGGTGATCTTAGTCGCAAACGGCATAAATAGCGACGCGTCGGAGAAGTCTACATCGCCGTTTTCTACGAGGATATTTTTGATGGCGAAGTCAAACTCGCCCTCTTTTTTCTGAAGTTTTGCGGTTTCGACAGGCTTTTCGTTTTTAGGGGTGGCTTGTTTTGCGTCCGCTTTTTGCGCCTTTTCGCTCTCGCTCTTTTTCACTAGACTGCTTAGATTTAGCTCGCGTTCTTTATTTAAATGCGCCTTTAAAAACGGTGCGCTCAAGGTAACGCGCTCCAAATTTAAGAAATTTTTCGCAAACGAAATTTTAGATAGTTTGAGATTTTTAAAGGCAAACACCTTATCGCCAGATCCGTCTGCAAGCTCGATATTTGCGACGTTTGCCTTACCGCTTACGGAGGCGTCCGCGGCGTATTTTACGTTTAGCTCGGCATTTAGCTCGCCGCTTTTTAAGCTCGCGTCCAGATAGTTTTTAGCGTAGGCGAAATAGCGAGGCAGATTTGCGTCATTTAGCTTCACGTCCGCTTCGATATTTAGGGGCTCTGGAGTTATTTTGCCGTTAAGAGCCAAATTTAGCTTTTGCGAGCTTTTGATGTCGATTTTAGCGGTCACTGGCGCAGTTAAATTTTCGCTGATATTTTGTAAATTTATATTTAAACCGTCAAATTTGTGCGCTATCTTTTGTCCTTCGAAAATATGCGTTACGCCGATATCAGCACCCGTAACGGAGAAGGTTTTGACACTAAATTTAAATCCGCTCTTTGTATCTTGAGTGCTTTTTTGCTCGGTTTTTTTATCTTTGCCGGCATTGCTTTTTTCTGCCGTTTTTTGAGATTTTTCCGATTTTTTCGCACTTGATTTTTTGGCGGAGGCCTTTTCGCTGTTTAGTCCAAGTTCGCTAATAGCGCTAAGTTCGCCGTTTTCTTTTATATCGGTTGCAAATTTAGGCTTATTTATGTTGACGCTTTCGATGCGAAGCGCCGTTTTGGCTAGATCTAGATCTGCGTCCTTCACGCCGATTTCAGCGACGGCGACGAGCTCTTTATTTTTTGTTTTTAGCGCGATTTTTTGCGCTTTTATCTCGCCGATAGAGGCGGCGCTAGCGTTATTTTCTAGCGTAAATTTAGGCGCATTTATTATGAGCTTTTCTAGGCTTGCCGCGCCGTTTTTACCGACCGGAGCGGAGGCGGCGCTAAAAGTTAAATTTTTTAGGCTAGCAGCGATATTTTGCCCGTTTATTTTGGCATCCAGCTCGCTTGCGTTTGCGTCTTTTAGCTTTATCTCGCCGACGCTTTTTTCGGTCAAATTTATACCGCTAACGCCTAGGGTTTTGAGTGCTGCGGAGGCGTTTATATCGCCCTTTTCGTTTATATCAGCCTTAAGCGCGACGCCGCTTAAATTTAGGCTGTTTAAATTTGCCTGCGCCTCGCCTTTAAAGCTCGTGTTTTTAAATTTTATCTCGCCGATATCGGCCGCAAAGCTTCTTTTTTCGCTAACGTCGGCATTTATCTCGATGGCGGGCAGATCAAGCTCCTCTAAGCTCAAATTTTGCCCGTCAAGCTGCGCTTCAAACGACTTTAAATTTAAAGCGGCGTTTTTTAAACCAGCCTTGATAACGCCGCCGTCCACGCTTAGTTCGTAGATAGTTTTCGCGTTTATAAGCGCGCTGTTTATGCGCAGATCTTGCGTGTCGATAAAGCTAAGAGCGACGGGACGGACGTTAAAGTCCTTTAAGCTAAGCTCGCCGTAAACGCGAAGCGGCGCTAGGTCGATGCCGCCCTGCCAATCTAGCTTTTGCGCTAGCGTGGAGTTTGCGTCAAAGACATGCTTGCCCGCGCTATTTTGCTCGGTATTTATGCCCGAGATTTCGTAGTTTATTCCCTCAAATTTGGCGCTAAAAGGCTGTTTTAAACTCTCGTCCGAGTAGGCAAACGAACCGCCGATTATCTTTGTGCTGTTTAGGGCGAAATTTATGCTACCAGTTTCGTTGTTTTCGGCGCTAGTCGCGTTTGACTCGCTCAAGAACGCGGCCAAATTTAGCGTACCGTTTTTATCTCTAACGATATTTACGCTAGGACTTTTTAGGCGCAATATATCAACCTCCGCAAGCTTGTTGAATAACGAAAAAGGCTTAAGTTTGACATCGATTTGCTCCGCGCTAAAAAGCGGCGCGGTCGTGTTTAGCTCGGGGCGCGTGACGTTTAGCTCGAAGGTAAAGGGGTTAAATTTAGCCTCCGCCACGCTAAGGCTCGCGTTTATATCTTTTAGCTTTGCTGGCAAGGTATTTTTTAGCGCGTAAGGAACGCCTAAAAAGCCCGCGAGCGTGTAAATGAGCAGCAAGCCTGCGAGCGAGCCTAGGATAATAAGAGCGATTTTTTTACTTTTTTGCATAAATTTGCCTCGATTTTTTTGGCGGATTTTACTAGGATTTTGATTAAAGGGCGGTTATTTTGGCGGATTTGCGAGTAAAATTTGAATGTAAAATTTGGAGATATTTTGAGATTTGAGGCGGGCGTCAAATTTAGCCCACAAATTTGATTGCTCCCGTAAATTTAACCTTTAGTGCCAAATTTACGAGGCTAAAACTTGCAAATCGCTCAAGCTCGGCAATTTTTAACCGCCGAGCTTAGCAGTCAGATTTACAGATCAGTCGTGATGACGTCGTTTTCTACTTTGATCGTCACGGTTTGTGCCACGCCGTTATCGTCGTTTGCGCTGGTGGGTAATGTTTTTTGGGGAGCGTCAGATGCGCCCGCGTTCCACTGTGGGCGTG
>CAURRL010000059.1:0-6900 GCA_963526895.1 uncultured Campylobacter sp.
GGATATATTTGGCTTGAGAGTAGTGGTTTTATCGGGCTAGGGATGGAATGAAAATAAAGTCGAATTTGGTGTGGTTAAAATTTGAATTGGGATTGGAATTTAGAGATGGAGGGTGGGCTATTTGATGGTGGGGTGGAATTTATGGTGCGCTGAATGTTTTATTGATAAAAAAAGAAGCTGAAAATTTGAAGGCGTTTTTGGTGGTGTCCCCAACAGGATTTGAACCTGTGGCCTCAGAATTAGGAATTCTGCGCTCTATCCAGCTGAGCTATGAGGACAAAAATATGAAATTTGTAAAAAAATGCCATTTTAACCACAAAGGGCTAAATGGAGATTAAATTTAAAGGCGAGGATTTGTATCCCCGCCAAATTCGGCTTAGCCGTTTCTTTTCTTGATAATCTCTTCGCTGACGTTCTTTGGAACTTCCTCATAGTGGTCAAATTCCATAGAATATGTCGCGCGACCTTGCGTCATAGAGCGAAGGTCGGTAGAGTAACCAAACATCTGAGCTAGCGGGCAGAAAGCCGTGATAATCTTGCTTCCGTTGCGCTCATCCATAGAGTTTACTTGCCCACGGCGTTTATTTAAGTCGCCGATAACGTCGCCCATATAGTCCTCAGGCGTCTCAACCTCAACCTTCATCATAGGCTCAAGGATAACTGCGCCCGCTTTTCTAGCGCCCTCTTTGAAGCCCATAGAAGCAGCTAGTTTAAACGCCATTTCAGATGAGTCGACTTCGTGGTAACTACCATCAAATAGGGTGACTTTAACGTCCTCAACAGGATATCCGGCAAGTACGCCATTTTGAAGCGCCTCTTTGCAGCCTTTTTCAACTGCAGGGATGTACTCTTTTGGAACTACGCCGCCTTTGATGTCGTTAACGAACTCAAATCCACTAGCCGCAGGTAGTGGCTCAAGGCGTAAGAATACGTGTCCGTACTGACCGCGACCGCCTGATTGTTTAGCGTATTTATACTCTTGCTCGACTGTTTTGCGGATAGTCTCGCGGTATGCAACTTGCGGCTGACCTACTTCGGCATCGACTTTAAATTCGCGTAGCATTCTATCTACGATGATCTCAAGGTGAAGCTCGCCCATACCGCTGATGATGGTTTGACCGCTCTCTTCATCGGTGCCTACTCTAAAGCTTGGGTCTTCTTGAGCTAGTTTTTGAAGCGCAATAGCCATTTTTTCTTGGTCGGCTTTAGTTTTTGGCTCGACAGCAACGCTGATAACCGGCTCAGGGAAGTCCATCTTTTCAAGGATGACCTTGTCTTTTTCGCTCGCAAGCGTATCGCCGGTTAGGGTATTTTTTAGACCTACGACCGCACCGATCTCTCCCGCGTGAAGAACCGAAATTTCCTCGCGTTTGTTTGAGTGCATTTTTAGTAGACGGCCGATTCTTTCTTTATTATCCTGAACGGTATTGTAAGCATAGCTACCGCTCTCAAGGCTACCGCGGTAAACGCGGATAAAGGTAAGCTGTCCGACGAATGGGTCGGTCATAATCTTAAACGCAAGAGCCGCAAATTCGCCGTTATCAGTGCTTTCTACCGTTACTTCGCTACCGTCTTCATAAACTCCTTTGATCGCCTCGATCTCATCCGGTGCAGGCAAATACGCTACGACCGCGTCAAGCAACGGTTGGATACCTTTGTTTTTAAATGCTGTTCCACAAAGCATCGGAGTTATAGTCATTCTTAAGCAGCCTGCTTTAATGCCTTTTTTGATCTCCTCTTCGCTTAGCTCCTCGCCTGAGAAAAATTTCTCCATTAAGCTATCGTCGGTTTCAGAAACCGCTTCGATTAGCTTCGCGCGGTACTCTTCAGCTTTATCTTTTACCTCTGCAGGGACTTCTATCTCTTTATAGTCGGTTGGTTTTTTGTCGTCTTCCCAAACGTAAGCTTTCATTTTAACCAAATCAACTACGCCTCTAAAGTTATCCTCTGCGCCGATAGGAATTTGAATAGGCACAGGATTTGCTTTTAAGCGGTTTCTGATTTGAGACTCGACGTTAAAGAAATTTGCGCCGATTCTGTCCATTTTATTTACAAAAACGATTCTTGGGACGTGATATTTATTTGCTTGTCTCCAAACGGTCTCAGACTGAGGCTGTACGCCGCCAACTGAGCAAAATACCGAAACAGCGCCGTCAAGAACGCGCATAGAACGCTCAACTTCGATAGTAAAGTCAACGTGGCCCGGAGTGTCGATCAAATTTATCTGGTGATCTTTCCAAAAACAAGTTGTCGCCGCAGACGTAATCGTAATACCGCGCTCTTTTTCTTGCTCCATCCAGTCCATTGTAGCAGCGCCATCGTGAACCTCGCCGATCTTGTGGCTCATGCCAGTAAAGAACAAAATTCTTTCGCTGGTCGTAGTTTTACCAGCATCGATGTGAGCAGCGATACCGATGTTTCTAACCATATGTAAAGGGGTTTTTCTATCTGCCATACTAGCCTCCTCTTACCAGCGGTAGTGAGCAAACGCTTTGTTAGCCTCTGCCATTTTGTAGGTGTCTTCCTTCTTCTTAAAAGACGCGCCTTTTGAATTTGCCGCATCAAGTAGCTCGTTAGCTAGCTTATCGATCATGGTTCTTTCGCTTCTTTTTCTAGCAAAACCGATGATCCAGCGGATAGCAAGAGCTTGTTGGCGAGCTGGGCGAACTTCTACCGGCACTTGGTAGGTAGCGCCGCCGACGCGACGAGATTTAACCTCCATAAGAGGCTTAATGTTTTCGATAGCATCGTTAAATACGTCTATACCTTTTACGTCGCCGCTTTTTTTCTCGATAGCTTTAATGGCGCCGTACATGATCTCGGTAGCGACGCTTTTTTTGCCGTCGTACATAAGAGAGTTAATAAATTTAGTGATTACCTTATTGCCGTAAATTGGATCCGGCATTACTTCCCTGACGGGAGCTTTTCTTCTTCTCATTTGATTATTCCTTCAAATTTTATAAATTTTACTCAAACCTATGCCGCTAATGGCATGGTCTGCGAACCTAAATTTTTATTTCTTTTTACCTGCTGCGGCTGCTGCTTGTCCAGGTTTTGGACGTTTAGCGCCGTATTTTGAGCGAGAAACAGTTCTTTTCGCAACGCCTGCAGCATCAAGAGCGCCACGTACGATGTGGTATTTAACGCCCGGTAAGTCCTTAACACGACCGCCGCGTACTAGCACGATGCTGTGTTCTTGTAGGTTGTGGCCTTCACCGCCGATATAGCTGATCACTTCAAATCCGCTTGTAAGCCTAACTTTGGCAACTTTTCTCAAAGCCGAGTTTGGTT
Source organism: uncultured Campylobacter sp. (assembly GCA_963526895.1). Taxonomy (GTDB): domain Bacteria; phylum Campylobacterota; class Campylobacteria; order Campylobacterales; family Campylobacteraceae; genus Campylobacter_A. Next base: position 3,292 of record CAURRL010000059.1, read on the forward strand.
TTTTAGGAGTCGTAGTATAGACCCTAGTGCAAACTCCTCTTCTTTGAGGACACTCTTTTAGCGCTGGAGATTTTGACTTAAAAGTCACTTTCTTGCGCTCTTTTCTGACCAATTGATTAATGGTTGGCACAGTAATTCCTTTCGACTAAATTTATTAAAAAGACTTTATTTTATTTAAATTTGCCTTAATATAAGGTAAATTTCATCTTTAAGACTGAGTTTTATCGTACTAATCTTTTCTAATCGCGTACTTTCCGCTCCCGTTAAAGATGATGCAAAGTGACAAGGCAATATAAAGATATAAAATTTCGGCCTTAAAGCCGCCGACATTTGTAAGCTCTAGTAAATTTCCAAGCCCGTGATAGGCGTACATTATCGTTAGGCTCGTGCCGATTACGAGTAGCGCGCCGATCCTTGAAAATATTCCCAGAATTATCATTATCGGCGCAACAACCTCGCCTATATAGGAGCCGTATGCCATAATCTCAGGCAAGCCGGCTTTTGTTAAAATACTTTTTACGCCGCCTATGCCGTGTGAAATTTTCGCAAAGCCGTGCACAAAAAGACAGACACCAAGCCCTAGTCTCGCAAATAAAATTCCTAAATCGAAATTTTTCATTTTTACTCCAAATTTTCAAATTTAAAGGATAGATTTTATCTGATTAGTTTTAAGGCGAGGTAATTTTAAGCCTCGCCGAATTTAGCGAGGCTTGTGGGGTTAAATTTCAGTTTTGTTTTAGCTTGATCTTTTGATCTTGATAAAGACCCGTTCCAACAGGAATCATACGTCCTAGGATGACGTTTTCTTTTAGATCCTCGAGGTGGTCGATCTTGGCTGCGATCGAAGCCTCGGTTAGAACCTTAGTCGTCTCCTGGAACGATGCCGCAGAGATCACGCTATCGCTTCCGATAGCGGCACGCGTAACGCCTAGCAAAATAGGCTCGGCGATTGCTGGATTACCGCCCATTCGCATTATGCGCTCGTTTTCTTCCTTAAATCTCGTTCGAGAGATCATATCGCCCGTGATGAAATTTGTATCGCCACTATCGACGATTTTAACCTGACGAAGCATCTGAGAAACGATGATCTCAATATGTTTATCGGCGATCGCAACGCCTTGAGAGCGGTAAACTTGCTGAATTTCGCTGATCAAATAATAATGCAGCGCCTTTTCGCCCAAAATTCTCAAAACGTCGTGGCTTGATATTAGCCCGTCGGTTAGTTTCTCGCCGGCGTGGATAAATTCGCCGTCGCGAACCTGAATTTGACGAGTTTTGTCTATCAGATACTCCGACGTAGCACCGTCGTCGGCATGGATAACGATGCGCTCTTTAGATCGAAGCGGCTTTTCGAATCTTACGGTACCGTCGATTTCAGCGATGATAGCCGTATTTTTCGGACGTCTGGCCTCAAACAGCTCGGAGACTCGCGGCAAACCGCCCGTGATGTCTTTTGACTTAGCTACGGCCTTAGGCGTCTTAGCTAGGATATCAGCTTGCGCTACCGTAGCGCCATCGGTTACAAATATCGCTGTTTTTGGCTCTAGCTGATAGCGGATCATTTTGCCATCATCGGTGCTGATAACGATCGTAGGCTTGATGCCCGAAGGCAGATACTCGTTTATAACCAAACGGCTCTGGCCGGTCGCCTCGTCGTACTGCTCTGCGGCGCTATATCCAGGCTCGATATCCTCGTATGTCACTCTACCAGCAGCCTCTGCGATGATCGGCGTAGAGTACGGATCCCACTCGGCTATGACGGTTTTTTCTTGGCTTTCAGGCTCGGAGATAACCGTCTTGCTATCCACGATATCGCTATCATTTGCTTTGATAATAGAGCTTCGCGGAATATAATAGCGAACCGCCTCTCTATCATCCTCGTCGGCAACTACGACAAATAGTCCTTTTTCCGTTACGACGTGACCTTTTTTGATACCTCTTGTGCGCTCTGGATAATCACCTTTTAAAATGTAAAATTTAAGTACACCATTTGCGCCGGCAAGTATTTTCTTAGCGATCGGCTCGCCGTCTTCTACCTTTATCTCGCTAGCAAACGGGATACGTTTCGGTACGTTCCAGCCCTCTTTGATGACCTCGGCGATACTTTCATTCTCTTTAACAATGTCGCCATCGGCATAAGGGATGTAAATTTTACCCTCGACCTTACCGCTAACGCCGGCTAACTCGTTAGGCTTAGCTAGATCGCCTCTTCTTAGAGTATATTTGATCTCTTCTTTTTTACCTTTTACGATGATGTTTACGTCCTCGTGAGCGATCTCGATCTCGATCTTTCCGTCAAACGGAGCTTTGATCTTAGGCTCGACGAGCAAGACGGCCGAGTTTCTGCGATTTGCTACGATTCTCTTACCGCCGTTTTCGTAAACGTTTAGATTGTAGTATCTTATAAAGCCCTCTTTTTGTGCGACGACTTGATAGTCTTGCTGCTCGGTCGATGCCGTACCGCCGATGTGGAAAGTTCTTAGCGTTAGCTGAGTACCGGGTTCGCCGATAGATTGAGCCGAGATGATACCGACGGCTTCGCCCGGTTTTACTAGCTTTCCTTCGCCCAAATTCACGCCGTAGCATTTCGCGCAAACGCCTTTTGCTGCTTTGCAAGTTATCGGCGTTCTGATACTAACCGATTTTATGCCTGCTTCGGTTATCGCTTTTGCTTTTTCTTCGTCTATCAGTGTACCTTCGCTAAACAACACTTCGTTTGCTATCGGATCGATCACGTCGTCGGCTAGTACGCGGCCTAAAATTCTCTCCTCCAAACTCTCGATAAGCTCGCCGTTGTCGGTGATCTCGGTGATCTCGACGCCCTCGTGGGTACCGCAGTCGTGCATAGTGACTTTCACGTTTTGCGCGACGTCAATCAGTTTTCTGGTTAGATATCCGGCATTCGCCGTTTTTAACGCGGTATCTGCTAGACCCTTTCTGGCACCGTGGGTTGAGTTAAAGTACTCAAGGACGTTTAGACCTTCGCGGAAGTTTGATATGATCGGCGTCTCGATGATCGAGCCGTCAGGCTTCGCCATAAGACCGCGCATACCGGCTAGCTGGCGAATTTGCGCTGCAGAGCCTCTCGCGCCACTATCGGCCATCATATAAATAGAGTTAAATCCACCCTTATCCCCCTGGATAAGCTTCATCATCTCGCCTGCAACGACGTTATTCGTATCTGTCCAGATGTCGATGATTTTATTGTATCTCTCGGAGTCCGTTAGCAAGCCCGCGCCGTATTGATTTTGTATATCTCGGACTTTTTTCTTAGCTTCGTTGATATATTTTTGTTTGCTATCAGGTACGATGATATCGGCGATAGAGATCGAGATACCGGCCTTGGTCGCATAGCGGAAGCCCAAATTTTTGAGCTTATCCAAAAATCCCGCCGTTACCTCAAGACCGCCGTTTTTATAGACGTAATCAACCAAATTTGCGATATCTTTTTTCTTCATAACCCTGTTCCACATATTTTCAGGAACGAAATCAGGCAGAATCGAGCGGATGATCAAGCGACCCGCAGTCGTAAATAGCGTCTTGCCGTCGATCATCGTTTTGATTTTCGAGTGCACCTCTAGGCAGTGTGCTTCCTCGGCGATCATTACT
>CAURRL010000060.1:0-6868 GCA_963526895.1 uncultured Campylobacter sp.
AAGAGGGCGCCAAAGAGTGCGTGGACGCGCTAAAAAACGCGGGCATGCGCGTGGCGATGCTAACGGGCGATAACGAATACGCCGCAAAGCGCGCGGCGGATGGGCTTGGCATCGATGAAACGGTCGCAAACGCTCTGCCTACGGACAAGGCCGCCTACGTAGAAAAACTGGCGCAGCAGGGGCGAAACGTGCTGATGGTAGGCGACGGGATAAACGACGCCGCCGCGCTCGCGCTATCAAGCGTGGCCGTGTGCATGGGTAGCGGAGCGGCCGTGAGTATCGCAAAAAGCGATGTCGTGCTGATGAGAGATGACCCAGCCTCGCTCGCGGCTGCCGTAGCGCTCGCTCGCAAAACCTACCGCATCGTGCGGCAAAATTTGGCCTTTTCGCTCGTTTATAACGCCGTGACGATACCGCTAGCGATGTCCGGCTACGTGGCGCCCGCAGTAGCCGCGCTATCGATGTCGCTAAGCTCGGTCGCGGTCGTGCTAAACGCGATGCGGGCTAGGAGCGAGCGATGAGCGGTGCGGTAGTGGCGATGATGATCGGGGTTTCTACGCTGCTTGGCGCGTGCGGGCTGGCGGCGCTACTGTGGGGGCTTAAAACCAGGCAGTTTGATGACGAGCGCAAATTTTTGGACGGGACGAAATTTGACGACGAAGATGCGCTAAACGACGCCTACGAGCTGGAGCTACGCCGTAAAGAAAAGGGCTATAAGCCGCCAAAGTGATGCGAATTTACGCACTTTTGACTCGTCTTTGCCGCTAAAATTCGGTTATTTTGGGTTACAAAATTTGCTGCGAAATTTGATTTTGAGTGTGGGCGGCATTTGCGTTTTAAATTTGACGGCGAGGATTTCTGAGTCGAATTTAGACCATAAATTTAATCTGTTGCGGTTAAATTCGTCGTTAAATTTCGACTAACTACGGCATGATGACGGGCAAAAATTTGAGCATTGGATTTTGGCGTCTTGGACGGTAAATTTAACGTGCAAAATAACAAAAGCGCGCAAGGCGTAAGCTTGCGGCGTAAAATCGGCTGCTCTTTGCTAGCAAGCCGGTCGCCAGTAAATTTAGCCTCTTATCGGCCAAATTTACTCAGTCTAGCGATGCCCCGTAGTCACATCAAGGTCTGGGCTTGACGCGCCGGCCGGGTATGCCGCCTGTTTGGAGTTTGGGCGGCTCGGAGCCGTTAAATTTAATCGTTGTAATCACCGAGCGGGCATGGCTTGGTACTCTAAAATTTTGTTTTCTTACTTGCAAAAGCTTCGCTCTCACAAGCCTCTTTAATCTATTTTTAGCTTTTTAACGATATTATTCCGCAAAATTTAACAAAGGAAACAACATGAAAACGCTAGTTATCTTATCGCACCCAAATCTCGCCGTATCGCACGTAAACAAAGCCTTATCGCAGGTAGCAAAGGCTGCCGCGGACGTTGAAGTGCGCCATTTGGAGGGGCTTTACGGCCTAGATATTACGCGCATAGACGCCCGCGCAGAGCAAGACGCGCTAGCGGGTGCCGAGCGCATCGTATTTTTGTACCCGATGCACTGGCTAAACGTACCGCCCATGCTAAAAGCCTATATCGATATCGTCTTTTCGCACGAGTTGGTGGGATCTGGCACGCTTAAGGGCAAGGTCTTGCAGCTTGCGCTAAGCGTTAGTACTCCGCTTGGCGAATACTCTAAACAAGGTGCTATCGGCTTTAGTCTGGATGAAATTTTAACGCCGCTTAAGATCACGGCAAACTACTGCGGGATGGACTTTGCCGTGCCGTTTATCAGCAGCGGATTTGAGCCTGGAGAGTTTGGCGACGATGTCGTAGATGCCGCAGCCGCGCGCTTTGGCAAACTTTTACGAGGAGAGCTAAGTCCTAACGAGTATCAAATTTAGTTTTGTCCCTTGTGGTTATGAGCCAAAGTTACGATAGCGGCGGTACGGGCGGCTTTATAACCGATGAAAGCGCGGCGTATCGGAGTTAAATTTATATCCGCTCGTAAAGCAAAAACTAAGCATATCGAGGCCGTACCTTAAATTTAGAATCACAAATCGTAGTATTAACTTTACATCGTCTCCGAGGCAAATTTGACTTATCGGAGACGCTAAATTTTGCTTCGTCGCCGCTAATATGCAAATTTAAAAGCCAAATCCGTTAATACCTTGCGCAAGGTTTAGGCCGCTTTGCGGTTCTCTCTTAGCCTGCGATGTTAAACGCAAACTTATTTTAAGCCCTCTATATACTCGCTAACAGCCGCCATATCCTCGTCGCTTAGGTTTTTAGCGTGCAGTTGCATGACCTTGCCCATGCCGAAGTTGTTGTTTGAGCCGTCTTTGTAGCCCTGTAGCGCTTTTACGCGCTCCTCTTTGCTGATACTAGCTAGCGCAGGTACTTTATTTGCGTATTTTACGTCCGCTTTTTCGCCGTGACAGGCTGCGCATTTTTTGTAAATAGCCGCGCCGTCGGCCGCAAATAGAGATAAATTTAACGCCAAAACGGCGGTTGCAATGTGATAGATTTTCATCTTTCGTCCTTTTTGATAGAAATTTAGACGAGATTATAGCCCTAAAAGCTTAAAAGAAAAGAAATTTTATAAAAAAGTTACTAAAATGAAGCGCGAAATAAAAAGTAGAGAAAAATCGGCGGAAAACTCCGCCGAAAAGGGTTATTTTAGAGTAGGGATGTACTCTGATAGAGCCGCAATGTCGTCGTCGCTAAGAGGTTTTGCGATAGGTTTCATCATAGCTGCGCTTTTAAATTTATCTAGAGTGCCTGCTTTATAGCCTTTTAGGCTCTCGGCGATCTCTTCTTTTGAAAGCGTGTTAAGCGCAGGAACTTTATTTAGATACACTTTTTCCGCTTTCGGTCCGTGACAGGCCGCGCATTTTTTGTAAAGAGTCGCGCCGTCAGCGGCAAATAGGCTACCCGCTAGCAATGCGGCTGCACCTGAAACAACGATTAGTTTTTTCATTTTATATCCTTTTTTGGGAGTTGTGACGGGCAAATTATAGTACAAAAAGCTAAATTTTACATTAGTTTTTCACATTAGTTTCTAGCGCGCCGCGGGCGGCGATTTTCGGTTAAATTTAGCTTTTTTTTGTATAATTTTCGCCATGGATAAAACAGGCTTTAAAACGGCGTCCAAAAAGGCGCTATTTCTTGATCGCGACGGCGTGATAAACGAGGATGCGGGCTATGTTTATAGGCGCGAGGACTTCGTTTTTAAAGAGGGCATTTTTGCTGCTTTGAGGGAGTTTGCCAAGGCTGGCTACGCTCTAGTCGTGGTGACGAATCAATCAGGCATCGGGCGAGGCTACTACACGCTGGAGCAGTTTGATGAGCTTTGCAGATTTATGCTGGGCGAGTTTGAAAAAGAGGGCGTAAAGATAGAGAAAATTTACTTTTGTCCGCACGCGCCGGAAGCTGATTGCCTTTGCCGTAAACCAAAGCCAGGCATGCTACTAAAGGCCGCAAACGAGCTAAATATCGACCTTGCGCGCTCAATCATGATAGGCGACAAGGATAGCGACGTGCAGGCGGGACAGAGTGCCGGCATCGGGATAAATTTAAAGCTGGAGGACCGGCTAAAAAGCGTGGCTGAGGCGCTAGAGTTTTTAAAAAAAGAAGGAAAAATATGAAAGATATAAAAAAGGTCGTAATAACGGGCGCGGCGGGCTTCATCGGCTCAAATTTGGCGCATTATTTCGATGAAAATTTAAAAGACGTAGAAGTGCTCGCCGTGGATAAATTTAGAAGCGACGAGAAATTTAGCAACGGAAACTTAAAAAGCTTCGGGCATTTTAAAAATTTGCTCGGCTTTTCGGGCGAAATTTACGAGGGCGACATAAACTGCGCTAAAACGCTAGCCATGATCGAAAAATTCGCCCCGGGCGCAATCTTTCACGAGGCGGCGATCTCGGATACCACGGTAACCGAGCAAGGCGAGCTAATGAGAACCAATCTAAATAGCTTTAAAGATCTGCTAGATATCTGCGAAAAAACGGGCGCGCGCATGATATACGCAAGCTCGGGCGCCACGTACGGCAACGCAAAAAGTCCGCAAAGAGTCGGCGAATGCGAAGCGCCAAATAACGTTTACGGCTTTTCAAAACTAAAAATGGACGATCTGAGCCGAAAATACGCTAAAAGAGGCGTCGCGGTCGTGGGGCTGAGATACTTTAATGTTTACGGCGCGAGGGAGTTTTATAAAAACAAAACCGCCTCGATGGTGTTGCAGTTTGGTCTGCAAATTTTAAGCGGTAAAAACCCGCGCCTCTTTGAAGGCAGCGACAAAATCAAGCGCGACTTCGTCTATATAAAAGACATCGTGCAAGCAAATTTGCTCGCTCTAAACGCACCAAGCGGCATATATAACGCGGCGACGGGCGTAGCAAGAAGCTTCCAGGAGATCGTGGATATACTGCAGCGCGAGCTGGGGTCAAATTTGCCTTGCGAATACATCCCAAACCCATACGCGCGCTCCTATCAGTTTCATACGCAAGCCGACATCGAGCCGACTAAAAAGGCGCTGGGATATGAGCCTAAATTTAGCCTAGAAGAGGGCATAAAAGACTACGCGGCCGAGATAAAAAGGATATACGAGGAAGAGATAAATGCGTAAAGTACGTGCTTTGGTCGCGGGCGATCTGATGCTCGATCACTATATCTGGGGCAGCTGCGAGCGTATCTCGCCCGAAGCTCCCGTGCAGGTGGTAAAGATAAAAAACGAAACCAAACGCCTAGGCGGAGCGGGCAACGTGGTGTTAAATTTGCTTTCTTTAGGCGCAAAAGTTGGCGTCATGAGCGTGCTCGGAGACGACGAGACGGGTGACGAGATAGAGCGGATATTGTGCGAGCAGGGGGCTAGGGCTGAGTTTATAAAAAGAGAAAAAGGGCGCACGAGCTCGATAAAAAGCCGCGTGATGGCGACGCATCAACAAGTCGTGCGCATCGACAAAGAAAGCGTCGAAGCCGTAACGTGCGAGGACGAGCTGGCGTCAAATTTCGACCGCGCGCTAGAGAGCTACGACGTCGCGCTGCTATCTGACTACGGCAAGGGCGTGCTAACGCCGTCGCTGTGCCAAAAGCTGATAAAAGCCTGCGCAGATGCTGGCAAACCCGTGCTAATCGATCCAAAGGGCGCGGACTACTCAAAATACAAGGGTGCCACGCTACTAACGCCGAATAAAAAAGAAGCGGGCGAGGCCGTGGGCTTTAAAATAGAAAACGACGAGCAGCTTTTTACCGCGCTAAATTTGCTAAAAAACGAGCTAAATTTGACCCATTCGCTAATCACGATCTCGGAGGAGGGCATCGCGCTTTTAGAGGACGCTCAGGCGGTTAAATTTCCTGCTTTAGCAAAAGAGGTCTTTGACGTCACGGGCGCGGGAGATACGGTGCTAGCGACGCTTGGCGTGATGCTGGGTGCGGGCGAAGGTATCAAAAAGGCGATCGAGACGGCAAATTTAGCCGCCGCAGTCGTCGTGGCTAAGGTCGGCTCGGCAACGGCTAGCTTTGAGGAGATAAACGAACTCGTGCGCCGTAAAAATGCGGCAGGCTTCGAGGAGAAAATAAAAAGTGCGGACGAACTAGCCGCGACGCTGGCAAACCGCGGCGAAAAGCGGCTGGTTTTTACAAACGGCTGCTTTGATATCCTGTACGTGGGGCATGTGAGCTATCTGGCTAAGGCGCGGGAATTTGGCGATATACTAGTCGTCGGGCTAAACTCCGACGCCTCGGTGCGCGCGCTAAAGGGCGACACTCGCCCCGTAAATTCGCAGACCGACCGCGCTACCGTGCTGGCGGCGCTTGGGGCGGTTGATTACGTGACGATATTTGACGAGCTAACGCCTCTAAATTTGATCGAAAAGCTGCGTCCCGACGTGCTCGTAAAGGGTGCGGACTACGAAGGCAAAGAAGTCGTCGGCAGTAGCGTCGTAAAAGACGTGCGGCTGGTGGATTTTGTAGCCGGCAAAAGCACGAGCGCGACGATAAAAAGGATAAAAAATGAAGACTGAAGAGATGATAAAAAGCGAGCTAGAAGGACATCTAGCTACGATAAAGGCGACGTTTGCGCTAGAAAACGACATTAAAAAAGCCTGCGAAACGGCGGTAGCGACGCTAAGGGCGGGCGGTAAAATTTTGCTTTGCGGAAACGGCGGAAGCGCTGCAGACGCGCAGCACATAGCAGCCGAGCTAACGGGTCGCTATAAAACCGAGCGCGGCGCACTAGCGGGCATAGCTCTAACGACCGATACGTCCGCACTTACGGCGATCGGCAACGACTACGGATATGAGTTTGTTTTCTCGCGTCAGCTGGAGGCTCTGGGCCGCGAGGGCGATCTGCTCATCGCGATCTCTACTAGCGGAAACAGCGGCAACGTCATAAAAGCGCTCGAGCTCGCGCGAAAAATCGGTATCAAAACGATCGGACTAAGCGGCCGCACGGGAGGCGCTATGAATGAGCTTTGCGAGCTAAATTTGGTCGTGCCGTCAAACGATACGCCGCGCATCCAAGAGATGCACATAATGATAGGGCATATCATCTGCCAAGCTATCGACGATGCGTTTTAGGCTAAATTTAAAAGCATTTGCGGCGGCGGAGTCAAATTTGGCTCGCCCAGCCGCTCTCTAACTCCGCCTAGCGCGCAAGCAAATTTAATCACCCATGAAAACCCAAACTCCCGCCTACGCCGTTATCGATCTAAAGTCTTTCTACGCCTCGGTCGAGTGCGTGGAGCGAGGGCTTGATCCCTTTGAGGCAAATTTAGTCGTCGCAGACGCTAGCAGAGGCGAGGGCAGCGTGTGTCTAGCCGTTAGTCCCGCACTAAAGGCTCTTGGCGTAAAAAACAGATGCAGACTGTTTGAAAT
>CAURRL010000061.1:0-6852 GCA_963526895.1 uncultured Campylobacter sp.
GTACCAAACAGCGCTCTTATCGCCGCCCACGTCCTTAACTGCCTTGATGACCTCGCCAACAAAAAAATCGGTAAAAAGCAGCGTGTTGTCGTATGTGTTTACGATACTATCGCTATCGCAGGAGCTAAGCTCGCTCGTGTCGCAAGTCGGGGTAAATTTGCGAAATTCGCTCGGATAGCGCGCGTAGTAGGCCGGACCGTGCGAGCCTTGCAGATGCAGGACGATGATCTCGTTTTGCGCGAGATTTTCGAGGCGTTTTTTGAGGGAGAGCAGCATATTCGTATCGTATCCCGCGTCAAAATACTCGACGTCGCCCGCGTCCAAGCGGTCGCAAACGCCCTTGCACTTGCCCGAGTTATTGCCCAGCCACACGACCTTGACGCCTACGCGTTTTAAGATATCAAGCGCGTTTTCGCTAAATTCTTTGCTGCTGTATTCTTTTCTCGTGGACTTTGAAAACAGGCACGGCAGCGAGACGGCTGTCGCAGTTCCGCAGGAGCGAGCGTCGCCGAAATAGACCAAATTTGGCTCTTTTTTCGTGTAAAAATTCGTATCGTTTTTGGCGTATCCACCGAGCGAATAGTTTTTCGCGCGGGCCGTTTCGCCTACGATTAGCACCATCAGCCGTCGCTCGTGGCTTGGCCTCATCGTCGCGTCTAGACCGATTTGTTTAAATTCGGGCTTGAAAAACTCGAGTTTTATATACTTTTGCGCCGCGTAAATCGGATAAAACGGTAGGTTGTAGGCTCTAATGAAGCTGTTTTCGCGAAAAAACGGGATTATGGATTTGGTTTGGGGTAAAAATAGAGCCGCCGCGAGAGCTAAAAATCCGAAAAATGCGGCAAATTTGACCTTTAAATGTCGCCTCGCGCCGCCGTACTCGATCCTCGTAAACGCGACCAAAAGGCAGGGCAAAACGCCTAAAAATAGCATGTAGCAAACGAGCTTTGGATTTAAAAAGCTTAGCACCTCGCCCGCATCCGTTTGCGCGACGTTTCTTATCATTTCGCTATCGATTATGATACCGTAGCTTTGCATAAAGTAGCTACTTCCGCACGTAATGGCAATCGCCGCGATGCTAACGGGCTTAGCAAGATAGGGCAAAAAAACGAGCGAAAAGAGCGCGCAAAGTAGCGAAAAATAGATGATCGGCAGACTCGCGGCCATCGGCGCGTCTGCGTCAAAACTAAGCTTTGAGTAGGCGAATTTAAATAATGCGAAATTTAGCGCGGTGATAAAAACGGCGTTTAAAATCGTAAATTTAAACCAAGAAATACGTAGCTTCATAGCTTTCCTAATATTGATAATAAGAGTGAAACTTTATCCAAAAAAAGCTTAAAGCTTTAGTCAGCGGACATAAAATTTGACGCTAAGTATCAAATTTAAGCTTTTAAATTTAGATTTTGGTTTAAATTTGGTAGCCACTTTGGTCAAATTTTGCTCGTTAAAATGCCAGCACAAAAAGCGTCCAAGCCCAAGTTATCGCAGCCGTGCCGATAGAGATGCAAACGGCGGCAGAGGCACAGTCTTTGGCGATTTTGGCTAGCGGGTGAAAGCCCGGCGAAACGAGATCCACTACCGCTTCGATCGCGGTATTTAGGCACTCGCAGATCAAAACGAGGCCAAAAACTGCGATCAGTAGCGCGTGCTGTGCGGCAGAAACCGGTAAAAATAGCGAAACTACCGCGAGCGGGACGATGACGCAAAGCTCAGTGCGAAATGCCGCCTCGTTTTTTAGCATCGCGGCAAGCCCCTCGAATGCAAATTTGGAGTTTTTGAAAAAGTTGTATTTGGGTTTCATATCTTGCCTTTAAATTTGCGCAATGATAGCGTAAATTTGCTTTATAAGGCGCTTTTGCGGACGGCGCGGTTATTTAAACGTAGTCAAATTTGTCGCTCAAATTTTGAAAAATTTGGCTTGCATAATTTATTCGTCCGAAATTTTTGAAGTTTTATAAAGTAACCAAAAAGCCGCCGCTCCGATAAGTGCAAAGCTCGCGACCATAGGCGTTAGCGTGCCCTCAAACATCTGTCCGATCGCGACTCCGATAGGAAGCGAAACAAAGGTCGAAACCGATCCGATCAGCGCAGCCGCCATGCCCGCGATCTTGCCCATAGGCTCCATCGCCATCGCGTTTAGGTTGCCAAAAAGTATGCTCACGCAAAAAAAGCTACTCATGCAAAACGCCATAAAAGTCCACAGCGGCGGCACTCCGTCATACGCAAGGACGACCGGCAAAAACGCAACCGCGATAACGCAAAACGCCACCATCGCTCGCAGGCTAAGATAGCGCATGCCGTAGATCATCACGAGCTTTGCGTTTATCATCGATGCGACGCCAAGAGCCAGCGCATTTATCGCAAAATATATAGGAAACTCGTCGCCTAGCTTGTAACTCACCCCAAAAATCTGCTGAGCGGTGCTGATATAGCTCAAAAACATCCCAAAAATCAGCCCCAAAACGATGGTGTAGCCTGCGGTGCGCCTGTTTTTCACAACCTGCGCGGCTTCGCGTTTTATCAAATTTAGGCTAAATTTATTGCGATTTTGCGCAGGCAGAGTCTCGCTCTGGCGCAGTCCAAACCACGCTAGGCACGCAAGCCCCATAAAAGTAAGCATCAAAAATATGCTGCGCCAATTATAAATTTTAAAAATAAAACCGCCGATAATCGGAGCAAGTGCCGGCACGATGATAAAAACGGCCGCGATAAAGCTCATCACGCGGGCCATCGCGCGTCCTTCGTAAAGATCGCGTATGAGCGCCATCGCGATGATCCTGGGCCCCGCAGCGCCTAGTCCCTGAAAAAATCTGCTCGCTAGAAGCGCGCTAAAATCGCTCGTAACGACCGAAATAAATGAGCTTGCCGTAAATATCGCAAGCGCGAGCAGTACGGCGTTTCGTCGCCCGATAAAGTCGCTAAGCGGCCCGTAAAATATCTGTCCGACGGCAAAGCCCGCAAACATCGAGGAGATGACGAGCTGGGTTTGATTTATCTGCGTAACGCCAAGATCCATGCCGATCTGCATGAGTGCGGGCAGCATCGCGTCTGTGCTCATAGCTCCAAGCGAGGTAAGAAGCGCCATAAGCGCGATAAATTCAACAAAAGGCAAGGTTTTGGGGATAAATTTCATCTTATTTTCCGCGATTTTAAATTTAAACGATTGTATAAAAAAACTGCTTAAATTTAAAAAACTGGATTTTGTGATATTTATGTGATATTTTTCTTATTTACTTAAATAAAACCGTGCAAAATACGAAAGAGCAAATTTATCAAATGCTTTAAATTTTGGTTTTTAGTCGATTTATACCGCTAATAAGAGCAATCTTATCTGATTTAGTATCGGTAAAATCGCATTTATATAAATTTACGAATTTTAGCCGAAATTATCAAAATCGCGGCATAATCCACGATTGGGCATTTGGTATGCGATTGAAATTTGATTTCAAAATTTATGACTAGATGATAAAATATTTCTAAAATTTTAGTTTACGAACGGTGTAATATTAATATTTTTTTAAAAAAAAAGTATTATAATTCCGTCTCAGAAAGGTACAAGATTAAGGCGTCTTTATCTGCTCGATAAAGGCTTGTAATTATAAACTCGAATTTCGGCGAAATTTTAGTTTAAACAAAGGATACCAAATGAACGAAAATTTATCCAGAAGAAGGTTTTTGCAAGGAGCCTGTATCGGCGTCGGAGCTTTGACGCTTAGCGGCTGCGACGACAAAAAGCCAAGCAAAAAAGCTTCTAAAAAAGAGTCTTTTAGCGGTATGGCTAACGGGCTTCCTTCTTGCGATATTCTCATTATCGGTTCGGGCGGCGCCGGACTGCGCGCAGCGGTTGCTGCTAGAAAAGCCGCCCCGGAGCTTAGCGTCATCGTAGCTACTAAGATGATGCCCTCAAGAAACGCCACCTGTATGGCCGAGGGCGGCATAAACGGCGTGACGAATTTTTCTGACGGCGACTCCTATAAGCTACATGCCTACGATACGGTCAAGGGTGGCGCATATCTAGTCGATCAGGACGCGGCGATCAAATTTTGCGAGTTAGCGGGCAAAGCGATAGCCGAGATGGACTATATCGGCACGCTATTTTCTAGAAATCCAAGCGGCGGCGTAGACGCTAAAAAAGGCGACGTACCGGGCGGCGTAGCGCAAAGGATGATGGGCGGCGCCTCAAAGCGCAGATGTAACTATTCGGCGGACAAAACCGGTCACATAGTTATGCATGCCTGCTTTGACGAGGCCGTTAGCAACGACATTAAATTTCTGATGGACTACGAGCTGCTAGATATCGGCGTAGAGGACGGTAAATGCGAGGGCGTCGTGCTACGAAACCTACAAACCGGCGATATCACTCCAGTGCTTTGCAAGGCTCTCGTGGTGGCGACCGGCGGCTATACGAGGATATTTTACAACAGAACCTCGGTGCCATACATCGCCACTGGCGACGGCGTAGCGGCTGCGGTACGAGCGGGGCTTGGGTTTGAAGACCCTGAGATGATACAGTTTCACCCGACCGGCGTAGCAAACGGCGGCACCCTCATCACGGAGGCGGCTCGCGGCGAGGGCGGATATCTACTAAACAACAAGGGCGAGAGATTTATGAAAAACTACCACGAGAAGATGGAGCTAGCTCCTCGCGACGTCGTGGCTCGCGCTATCGAGACCGAGATCCGCGAAGGGCGCGGCTACGGCGAGGGTTTAGGCTCGTACGTACTCATCGACGTTAGGCATCTAGGCAAAGAAACCATAATGAAAAAACTGCCTAAAATCAGACACACCGCGTTGCTTTTTGAAAATTTAGACCTAGTAGAGCATCCGGTGCCGATCCGCCCTACCGCGCACTACTCAATGGGCGGCATAGAGGTGGATAAATTTGACGATATGAGCACGAAGATACTGGGTCTCTACGTAGGCGGCGAGGCGTCGTGCGTCTCTATCCACGGAGCTAATCGTCTCGGAGGAAATTCGCTCTCAGACGCGGTGGTAACGGGTCAGTTAGCCGGCAAGGGAGCTAGCGCGTATGCTAAAACGGCCGATTTTGGTAGCGGCAAAAACACCGAAGAGCTTGCCAAAAAATGGCGCGAGAAATTTAAAAAAGTCGCAAACGGCAAAGGTCAAGCAAACGAAATGTATCTCCTGCGCGAGGAGCTAGGTAAACAAAACTGGGATAATATGGGTATCTTTAGAACCCAAGACAAGCTAGATGCCCTGGAAAAGGCTCTAGAGGATATACAGGCTCGCTACGATAAGCTAAGCGTACCAAACGCAAATCCGGTTATGAATACGGCGTTTACCGACTACGTGGAGCTGGGAAATTTGATCCTTCTATCTCGCTGCGCCTGCTTGGCTGCGCGCAAAAGGCTAGAGAGCAGAGGTGCTCACACTAGGGAGGACTACCCTAAACGAGACGACGTAAATTTCTTAAAACATAGCATTGTGACGCTAAACGACGGCAAGCTAGAGCTTGGCTATAAAAACGTCGTAGTCACGGAATTCTCGCTTGACGGAAGGAAACCGCAATGAAAATAATCATAGACAGATACGACGGTACGCAACACTACAAACAAGCCTATGTCGTGGATAAAAAAGATATAGAGGGCAAGACTTTGCTATCGCTTTTGCTATTTATCAAGCAAAATTTGGATGCGACGCTAAATTTCACCGCATCTTGCCGATCGGCTATCTGTGGCGCTTGCGGCGTGAGGGTAAACGGACACTCTGTGCTAGCTTGCGACGAAAAGATGGAAGAACTGCTGGCGACATACGATAATCCAGAGGTCATAACGGTCTCTCCGCTAGCAAATTTTAGAGTGATATCAGATCTAGTCGTAGACTGGGAGCCTTCTATCGAAAATCTAAGAAAGATCCGCCCGACTTTTATCCCTAAGGATGAATTCTCTGCCGAAAAAGGCTGTAAGCAAACCCAAGAGCAGTACGACAAGGTCCAAAAGCAGTGGGACTGCATCCTATGCGGATGCTGCGCGTCGGAGTGTAGTAAGCTAACGGCTGATAGCAGCGACTATATGGAGCCTTTTGTTTTCACTCACGCACACAGAGCGACGTTTGACTCTAGGGGCAAAGACCCGATGCTTCACGCCAAGGCCGCAGTTTTGGGCGGTCTATGGAACTGCGTGCACTGCCAAGAGTGCGCCGATCGCTGCCCTAAAGGCATCAGTGCAGCCGACGACATAGCAGCGCTTAGAGTCTTTACCCAAAAACAAGGCATAAATACCGGCGAAGGCCCGGATCACGCTAACGCCTTCCTTACCGACCTGGTCGAGGGCTCGGGCAGGCTAAATGAAATTTTACTCGCCCTTAGAAGCGAAGGCGCCATGGCCGTAAGCAAAACGGATATCGCACTAAAACTGATGGGTGCGGGCAAGATGAATCCTTTGCATATATTTGGCGAAGAGGATATCGAGGGCCATAAAGAGTTGGTAGAAATGATAAAAGCCGCGCGCGCCGCCGCGGATAAGGAGTAAAAGATGAGTGCACAAAACGAATTTGCTTTTTTCCCGGGATGCGTCCTAAGTCAAGCGGCAAAAGAGTCTAAAATCTCACTGGAGGCCATCGCGCCGATACTGGGTATCAAACTACACGAGATAAAAGGCTGGAGCTGCTGCGGCGCCACGCAAGCTCAAGACGTCGATCCTATCGCTACGCTGGTAGCTAATGCTAGAAATTTGGCTCTAGCTGAAGGCATGAATATGCCCGTGCTAACTACGTGCAGCACTTGCTTCCTCACGCTAACTAGAGCCAAAACGGCGCTTGACCGCGGCCAAAAAGATAGGATAAATACCTTCCTAGCTAAGGGCAATATGCAGTATCAGGGCACTACAGAGG
>CAURRL010000062.1:0-6833 GCA_963526895.1 uncultured Campylobacter sp.
TGTATCCGCACTCGTGGTAAACGGCGTTTTCGTCCTTTAGGATAAAATTTTTCAACTTCGTCCTATCTTACTCCGCTTTTTCTCTAGCGGCCCTTAGAGCTTTTATCTGCTCGAAAATTTGTAAAATCGCGATCATGGCTAGGTGATAGCCCACAGGCCCAAAGCCCACGATTTGCCCCGCAGTTACCGGCGCTATGAGGCTTTTTTGGCGGAATTCTTCGCGGCGATGGATGTTGCTGATATGCACCTCGATGACCGGAAGGCCGACGGCTGCAATAGCGTCGCGGATCGCGATAGATGTGTGCGTGTAGGCGGCAGGGTTTATGATGATGCCGTCAAATTCGCCGAAGCACTCTTGGATTTTATCCACTAGCTCGCCCTCGAAATTGCTCTGAAAAAACTCGATCTCGATACCGTTTTGCTCGGCAAAAAGCTTCATCTGCGCATGGATATCCTCCATCTTCATTGAGCCGTAGATATCAGGCTCGCGCGTGCCCAGCATATTGATATTCGGGCCTTGGATGACCATTAGTTTAGATTTTGTTTCCATTTTTAGCCTTTTAAAAGATTTAAATTTAGCCTTGATTATACATTTTTTAAGCTAAATTTTCGCTACAATCACGAAAAATAGGAGCTTAAAAATGATCATCGTTAAACCGAAATTTACAATGCTGTGCGACGAAAATTTTACCGTTTTAGAGGATGCGGCGGTCGCTTTTGATGAACGCATTAAGGCCGTTGGCGAGGCCGAGCAGCTGCGAAAAAAATACCCTAACGCGCGGTTTTTCGAGTATCTAGACGCCGTTTTGGCGCCCGCTTTTATCAACCCGCACGTGCATCTGGAGTTTAGTGCGAACAAAACCAGCCTCGTTTACGGCGATTTTTTAGAGTGGCTAAGCTCCGTTATCGCCTCTCGCGGCGCTCTCTCGCAAGCGGCAAACGACGCCGTCATCGCCTCTGCGATAAAAACCATGCAAAGAAGCGGCGTGGCAAGCTTCGGAGCGGTTTCTAGCTTTGGCGGAGATTTGGAGGCCTGCGCGAACTGCGGCGGCAGAGTCGTGTTTTTTAACGAAATTTTAGGCACGAACGAAGCCGCGCTCGAGCAAAGCTTGGCAAATTTTAGCGCCCGCTTTGAAGCGTCGCAAAAGCACAAAAGCTCGCTTTTTACGCCCGCGGTTTCCGTACATTCGCCCTACTCTACGCACCCTGATTTAGCCGCTGCGGCGCTAAATTTAGCCCGCGAGCAGAACTTGGTCGTCTCGACGCATTTTATGGAGAGCCGGCACGAAAAAAACTGGCTAGAGCAAGGCGTTGGCGGCTTTAAAGAGTGGCTGGGCAAATTTAACCCCGCTGCGCGCCCGCTCTATACGCCAAACTCGTTTGTAGCGATGTTTGCGGGCGTTCGCACGCTTTTTACGCACTGCGTTTGGGCGGATGATTTTTCGGGCTTTGACCGCGAGCTTCACAGTCTCACGCACTGCGCGGTTTCAAACAGGCTGCTTAGCAAGCGCGCGCTAAATTTACGCGCCGCGCTAGATGCGGGAGCGAGCGTAAATATCGGCACGGACGGTCTTAGCTCAAATATGAGCCTAAATTTCCTCGACGAACTGCGGGCAAATTTACTCATTCATGCAGATTTTGATCCGCTAGAGCTTGCTAAAATTTTACTCTTAGCCTCAACTAAAAATGCGGCAAGCGCGCTAAATTTAGACGCAGGCGAGGTAAAAGAGGGCAAGCTAGCCGACCTCGCGCTATACGGCGGTTTTGCGCAGGCTGACGCGGCACAGCTGCCTCTCATGCTCATCTTGCACGCTAAAGGTTGCGAGCGGCTATTTGTAGGCGGCGCAGAGATAAATTTAAATGATTAAGACAAATTTGCGGTTTAGACTTTGGCGCGGCAAAAACAAAAATGCCAAATTTAAGCTCAAATTTGAGGCCGTTTTCCAAAATCCCGCCCGCTAGCTAAATTATGGTAAAATGCGCCCGAATTTCACGAAAACGATAAATTTAAAGGAAAAAAATGGGATTTTTGAGATTTATTTTTGCGCCGATTGCGGCGATTTTTAGGTTCATAAACACCTATTTTAAGGCGATGCTGTTTTTGCTCATCGTCTTTTTGATATTTTTTAGCGGCGAGCGTGAGAGCATAAATCCGCCCAACCTAACCCAGATCAACCTCTCAGGCGCGATCATGGACGCAAACGAGGCGCTAGAAAAGATCGAGGCCGCGCGCAAGGACGCCAACATCAAAGGCGTGCTACTCTACATCGATAGCCCGGGTGGCGCACTGGCGCCTAGCGTCGAGCTGCACCTCGCGGTCAAAAATCTACGCGCCAAAAAGCCAGTAGTCGCGTATGCGGGCGGGGCGATGACGAGCGGGAGCTACTACGCAGGTGCGGGCGCAGACAGGATTTTGGCAAATCCGGGCGCATTTATCGGGTCGATCGGCGTTATAATGCAAGGCGCCGACGCTAGCGAGCTAGCGGCTAAAATCGGCGTCTCTCAGCAAGTCGTAAAGGCGGGCGAATATAAAGAGGCGGGGACCTTTGTGCGTCAGTGGAGCAAAGTCGAGCGCGAGCAGCTGCAAGAGCTCGTAAACGCCAGCTACGAGATGTTCGTAAGCGACGTGGCGGCGGATAGAAATCTAGACGCAAACAAAAGCAAAGAGTGGGCGAACGCGCGGGTGTTTCTCGCTCGCGATGCCGCAAAACTCGGGCTCATCGACGAGGTGAGCGATTATTATTCGGCGCGCGCCGAGCTAGAAAAGCTAAGCGGCGTGGCCGAGCCCGTCTGGGAAAAGCCGTCCGTCTACGAAAAAGCGATGCAAAAATTTATAAATCAAGGCACAAACTCGCTAATCTCGGCGTTTTTTGAAGCTACGGCAAGGTAAATTTAAAAGCGCGGCGTGAAAATAATCTCGAAATTTAAAGATAATTACGACTTTATGGTATCAAAATAAGGCCTTGACGAGACGCTGGTCTACGACCGTAGAAACTCGACTCTCGTCGCCGCCGATGAGCTATGGAAGCTAAACCAAATAGACCAAATAGATTTCGAGCGAAAACTGGGCGACTACCGATTTACGGACGGTAAATTTATAAATTTAAACAAAACCGATGTCAATGAAGTTCCGCGCCTGCTAAACCCCATCATCTTTATCGGCCAAAATTTGGTCCATATTTTTGCCGCGCAGGGCAAGATTTACACAAGCCTTGATTTAAAAAATGGAGGGTAAAGCAACTAAAGAGTGGCGTTTTGATCGCACAATTTTGACATTTGACGATGGATTTCGCGCCTATATCGTTTCGCAATTTTGGAAAAACGGCAATCAAGCGACGCGGGAGGGTATTTTAAACTGCGTAAAGTACCCTCTGGATTTTCGTGTAAAGCCGATACAAGACATCCTTCGTGGCGAAAAAGTCATAAGCAAAGACGAAATTTTGAGCTCCCCGATCGTGCTTTTTAAAAAAAACAAAAACTACCGATTTTGTAGCGATAAATCCGCAACTTAGCGCGATGGGGCTTTATCTGGATGCTGATTTCGTCTGGCAAAGCTTAGTAGAGTTTTTATCCGCCAAAAAGGACGCCTCCGCCCCAGTAGGCGCAATCCCAAACGATATAAAAATCGCCGGCAAGGGCTTTGACGTAAAACGCTCGTTTCGTCCGAAGATGAAGTAGCGCAGATAAATTTTGCCTTCTTGCGAGGCAGGCGCTCATTTGGATTAAATTTTGCGATGAAATTTGAAACTAAACTTCGGTGCTACCAGCCAAGCGCAAATAGCTAATTCAAATATCAAGCAAGTAAATTTTATCCGATTTTAGTACAAATTTGCGAGCCAAATTTGATGCGGCGAAACGCAAACTCTCAACTTTATCGCAACAAAATTTCCTCAAATTTAACACAATCAAAAACTCGCCAAAGCCAAATTTGAGCACTAGTTAAAAACCCCAAAACCACTCGCCAAACGTCACTGCCACCAAATTTAAACCTCCTCAAGTCCCATCAAAAGCCTAATAGCAAGATTTGCCTGGTGATTTGCGCAGATCGCCACGCGCGCAGCCATGAGCCCCTGTCCTACGCCAGCAGCGTTTTGCAGGTCGCCGCACAGATAGACGTTTCGCGCAAATTTGACCGTTTTTATGAGATTTGAGCTAAAGTGCCCCGCCATGCCAGACGCCCCGACGATCTTTTTATCCCGCAGGCTCGCGCCCGCCTCATTTACCATCATCGCCTTGCCCGCGACGTTGTCAAACGCCTCGCAGATGACGCCGCACGGCGCAAAAATCTCGGCGACGTTGGCGGCAGTTAGCGTCACGTCGTGCGTCACGACCTCGACGAATGGATTTACCTCAGCGATGAGCTCTTTTAGCGCGCCCGTCTTTTTCATGCCGATGTGGCGGACGAAGTACTGCTGGCGGTTTAGGTTGCTAGGCTCCACGACGTCAAAGTCGGCCAGCACGAGCTTGGCGACGCCTGTGCGAGCTAGGCTTAGCGCGATATTTGAGCCAAGGCCGCCAAGTCCCGCCACACCCACGCAACCGCTAGCCAGAGCCGCGTTTAGCTCAGGGCTGTTTCTGGAGGCGATCATAGCTTTTAGCACTTCTCTCCCCGGCATCACGCCGCGCCTGATAAATACGACGTTTGAGCCGTCTTTTATCTCCAAATTTTCCTTCGTCGCAAAGCCGTCTAGGATAAAGATATCGGGCTCGCTCGCGTTAAATTTAGCTAGAAATTTATACATCTCGCCGTTTTTATCGCCCAGAGCCTCGTTTTTTAGCTCCTCCATCGTGTTTGCCGCGACTTTAAATTTCGCTCCGTTTAGCGTTATCTCTTTCATTTTTCTCCTTAAATTTACAAAATCATAGCGCAAATTTGACGCGCTCTAGCCCAAATCTCGCTCAAATTTATACCATCCGTAAGCGTCGCCCTCAAGCTCACCGTGAAATAACGGCTTGAGTTTTAAATTTAACCTCACCGCGGGCGCGTCCAAAAGCTCGCTCGAGCGGTAAAGCAGCAGCCATTTTACGCGTTCGTCTAGGGCTTTTAGCGCATTTTCGCCACCCTCAAACATCGTTAAACGCGGCGCAAAGGCTTCGTTTATATCGCTCGTTATGCGCACGCTCCTGCCCTCCACGCCAAACAGCGGTATAGTCGCGTCAAACCCCCGCTCGCGCGAGTAGATCATCACGTTTGGATTTTTGCCGCGCTCTATCAGCCTGGCGTCAAGCCTCGGGCGGTCGGCGCGGACGGTGGCGCCGCCGATAACCAGCAGCTCGGCTGCGCTGCGCAGACGGTGAGAATGGGTGCGGCTGGCCAAATTTGAGATAATCTTGCTCTGCGCGGTGCCGACTGCGACGCCGTTTGCGCTAAGTGCGAGCTTAAAAAAGCTAAAATTTCCTCTCTGCCACGCCAAAAACGGCTCCACTAGCTCATCCGCCTCACGCCTTAACACGTCAAATTTGACCGCTACACCGCCGCTTTGCAAGATATGCGCGCCACCGCTTGCCACGGCGTTTTCGTCGCCTCTAGCGATGACGACTTCGGCAAATTTTAGCCGACTCAAAAGCTCGGCGCAAGGCGGAGTTTTGCCGCGGTGGGCGCAGGGCTCGAGCGTCACGTAGGCCTTGGCACCTTTTAGCAGATCGCCGTGATTTTGCAGAATGTATTCGTAGGTGAAATTTGGCTGTAAGTCCGCATTTTCAAGCTCTGCGGTGTTTTTAAATTTGACGCCAAAAGCTGCGTTATACTCGTGTAAAAAATCCCTTAAAAACGCCTCGCTTTTTTTGCAAAGCGCCAAAAGAATCGCGCTTGGCTCGGCGTGTAAAAAGCCCGCTCTTTTATGCGCGGCGATTGAAAGCAGTCTGCCGCCGGCGTCTAAAACCGCACAACCGACGGCTGGATTTGGATAGGTTAAAATTTGAAACTCCCAAGCCTTTTTTATCGCTAGAGACATGTAAAATTCGTCGTTTATCATCGCTTTTGCCTAGTTAAATTTTGGGGTATTATACTAAAATTTGCGCGGCGGATTTTTAAATTTAGCGACTTATTTTTACTATTTTGATCTCCAAACCCGCACCATTACGGCGTAAAATTTGATCTAGTTAGCACCATTAACGCCGCGCGGATAAGGGCTTTATAAATGCAAATTTGGGGCTTTGGTATTTTAAGCAAGAGTAAAGCGGTGCGGGTTTTGCTGATAAATTTAAATGTGAAGTAGTCGCGCCGAAGCAAATTTAAACTCGCTTCGGCGCGTAGCCGCAAATTTAGCGGCGAGAGAGGTAGTTGGTATCGTAGTTATTGTTGATGAAGTCTTGGTTTTCCATCATCGCGATGTGAAAATCGCGCGTGGTCTTGATACCGCCGATGATGAGCTGCTCGAGCGCGACCTTCATCTTGTGGATGGCTCGGTTTCTATCGGTGTCCCAGACGATGAGCTTACCGATCATACTGTCGTAGTACGGCGGGATCGAGTAGTCCTGATAGATGTGGCTATCCATGCGCACGTTGCGGCCGCCCGGGCAGACGTATTTTGTTATCTTGCCTGGACTTGGCGTAAACGTATTTGGATCCTCGGCCGTGATGCGGCACTCGATGGCGTGGCCTTTTAGAGTGATGCTTTCTTGCGGCGGTAGCGCCTCGCCCTGGGCTACTTTTATCATCAGTTCGATGATATCTAGCCCGCTCACCATCTCGCTCACGCAGTGCTCGACTTGCAGGCGCGTGTTCATCTCGATGAAGTAAAAATCCAAATTTTTATCGACCAAAAACTCAAACGTTCCCGCGCCCTCATAGCCAATAGCTTTTGCCGCTTTTATCGCCGTTTCGTGTAGCC
>CAURRL010000063.1:0-6822 GCA_963526895.1 uncultured Campylobacter sp.
CGTGCATGCCTTTGAAGAAGAGAAAAAAGAGGGAAGTTTCGTAACAATCGGCGGTGAAAAAATCCCTTTTGAGCGAAATTTAAAGGCCCACACCGACGGCGACGTAGCTATCCACGCGCTCATCGACGCGGTGCTAGGAGCGGCCGGACTGGGCGATATAGGCGAGCATTTTCCCGACACCGACGATAAATTTAAGGGAGCGGACTCGGCTATGTTACTAAAAGAAGCATATAGGCTCGTTCAAAGCGTCGGATTTGAGCTTATCAACGCCGACGTCACAGTTATCGCCGAGAGGCCAAAGCTTAGTAAATTTAAATCTGCGATGGAAATAAACATCGCAAATGCGTTAAATTTAACCCCGAGCCACATAAACGTAAAGGCCACGACGACCGAAAAGTTGGGCTTTACCGGGCGAGGCGAGGGCATAGCCGCCACGGCGTCGGTGAGTCTAAAAATTTGCGACTGGACGCAAAAATAAAACGACGAAAGTAAAAAAATGAGAGTTTTGATAATAGAAAACGAAATCTACCTAGCCCAAAGCATCGCCTCGAAGCTGGAAAATCTAGGCTATGAGTGCGAAATCGCAAGGAGCGCGGCGGAGGCGATGAAAAGCGAGCCCGAGCAGAAGGCAAAGGAGGGCGGCAAGGACGTGCACTTTGACGTGGTGCTGCTCTCTAGCGCGTTTGCGGGCGACGAGACGCTAAAAATCATACAAAAATTTAAAGACTCCGTCGTCATCCTGCTCATCACGTATATTAGCAACGACACCGTCTCGATCCCGATAAAAGCGGGTGCTAGCGACTACATACAAAAGCCTTTTATGATCGAGGAGCTGGTGCGAAAGATCAAGCATTTCGAGGAGTTTAGACGGCTGCAAACATTTATAAAAACCTATCAGGACTACTTAAACTATCATTTTAAGGCGGTTTCGACGCTAAATTTCGACTTTAAGCGCATAAAGCTGCCGCTTCTCATAAAGTGCAATAAAATGATAAACGCCGATAACTTTGTTTTTGAGTACGCAAAGGCGCTAAATTTGAGCTTCAAATACGTCCCGCTTGAGCCCGGTATCGACGTGGAGGCAATAGCCGCGGCAAATCCGCGCACGCTTTTGTATTTTTCAAATTTTCAAATTTTACGCCAAGAGACCAAAAATCAGATCGTCTCTCTCGCAGCCAAACGCAAGCTCATCGCAAGCTCGACCAATCTGAACGAAGAGACGCCGATGGAGACGCTAAACATCACAAGCGACGAGAAAAATTTCCAAATCGACGAAATTTTGACGATCGACGACTACATCAAGCACATCATCGTAAACTATCAGGACAAATACCCCGACACCGAGCTTAGCAAAAAGCTAGGCATCTCGCGCAAATCGCTTTGGGAAAAGAGGAAAAAATATGACGTCGTCAAGAAAAAATAACGCCGTTTGGATAAACGACGAGGCTTTCGGCGCGCTTGATCTCATAGAAAATCAAATTTTTAGCAAATTTAACCGCCTGATGAACGAAAAAGAGGCAAACGAGATTTACGAAACGGGCTTTTTAGCCGGCGAGCCGATGCCTTATACCTTCGTCTTCGCTCCGCACGGCAAGCGCAATCAAGAAACGATAAAAAACGCCGCAAAGGGCGATCATATCGAGCTTATCAACGGCGGTAAGGTCGTGGGATATATCGAGGTCGGCGAGGTTTTTAAATTTAACGCCGAGAAAAGCTCGCAAAATATCTTTCGCGCTAATGAAGCCGCGCCCGCACAACAAAGCCAAAGCGGCGAACTGGCCGTAAGCGGCGAGATAAAAATCTACGACGACAAACTAGCCGAGGTAAGAAAGCTGATCGAAGAGGTCAAAAGAGAGCAAAACGTCCGCAAGGTCTCGGCGATCATGCTAACTGCGGAGCCATTTAACCGCGCGCACGAGCGTCTGATCAGGATGACGATAGATAGCTCCGATCTGGTGTTGCTATTTTTACTAAAAAGCCACGGCGCGGACGAGATGATGAGCTTTTCTCTCAAAAAAAGCGTGCTGGAATACTTCATCCAAAACTACGTCCCTAAAAACCGCCTAATCATCGTGCCTTTTGAGAACTCAAATCTCTTTAGCTCGCACCTAAACCCGACGCTAGAGTGCATCGCGGCGCATAGGCTGGGTGCCCATAAGCTCATAGTCGGGCAAAATCACGCCGGTATCGGGATGTTTTACGATCACAACGTCGCTCATACGGTGCTAGAACGCTATAAAAACGATCTAAATTTAGATATCGTCGTGCTGCCCGAGCTCGTCTACTGCGACGAGTGCAAGACGCTAGTTAGCACCAAGACCTGCCCGCACGGCCAGCATCATCACATCAAATACCACGCCCAGACGCTAAAAACCTTGCTGCTAGCGGGCATCTTGCCGCCTGCGATCCTCATGCGGCGCGACATCTCGGCGATGATACTGAGCGAGCTTTTCCCGAACCGATTTGAAAATATCCAAAAGCTTTGCGACGATCTTTTCCCTAGCAACGGACTGCTTGAAAAGCAGACAGAGAGGGAGTTTTATGAAAATTTGATGAAGCTTTATCAGACGACGTCGCTGACTTAAATTTGCTTTTGGCTGTTTTTTGGTAAAAGCGGCTTGTCTTTCGAATTTTTGGCGGAGTCGGTAAAAATTTAGCTAGGCTGTGCGTCTTATATTTGCTAAATTTGAGTCGTAGACGAAGTAAGGCATTTAGATTCCTTCGCGATACTGTGCCTAAAATTTTCACGCTCAAATTTATAACCAAGTTTTTGTAAATTCGGGCTTTAAATTTACTCGCCGAGACCCGCACCGCAAAAACTTAAAATTTAGTGTTGTTTATTTATGGTGTTAGGCTGCGGCCTTATTAAAGAGAGACGTCGTGCTGTATTTGGTGTCAAATTTGACGTTTTAAAGGTGCGGGTTTTTGCGCAGGGCGTGGGTGTGCTTGCCATCAAAATTTATGAGCCAAAAGCCTGGGTAAAATTTGCGTTTTTGCTTCAAATTTAGCGGCTCGTGCTTTCAAATTTGAAAATATCCGAAATCCGCGAAAATTTGACGTCCGAATTTTGAAATTTGCGCGTTAAATTTGCTAAAATCGCACTAAAAATCGGCAAACAAAAGCGCCATATTATTTAAATTTGATTTCAAGGAAAAATATGCAAAAGTTATTTTTAACGTTTTTTGGCGCCGGCCTTAGCCCTAAAGCTCCAGGTACGGTGGGCTCTGTTGCGGGTGCGGTAGCTGCGTATGGATTTTTGATGTTTTTGCCCGCTTTCACGCTATTTTTGGTTTCGATTTGCCTTTTTTTGTATAGCATCAATATCATCGACGACTATGAGGCTAAAACCGGCGTGCATGATCACGGCAGTATCGTGATAGACGAGGTTGCGGGCGTTTGGCTGGCGATATCTATCAGCGGTGCTACGGCGGTGCAGTTTGCGCTCTCGGTTCTGTTTTTTAGGGCGTTTGACATCCTAAAGCCTTCCGTGATCGGTCGCATCGACAAAAACGTAAAAGGCGGGCTTGGCGTGATGGGCGACGATATGGTCGCTGGGCTTTTTGCGGGGCTTCTTAGCGCGATTTGCTACGAGGCGTTGATGAAAATCGGACTTGACTACGAGTGGATTAAATTTGAGTTGCCGTTTGTGAAATAAAATCATAGCGGCGTTTCAAAGCCAAGCCACTTTTAATTTTGTTTTTTTGGTTCAAATTTGCCTTTCAGGTGCCGTATTTTGCGTCAAATTTGTTTGGGTAAAAATAAAAACAAGAAAATGACAGCGTTAAATTTGACGCTAAATTTACTACTTCTTTCTTTGCGAAGTTCCAAGCTGTTCGTAGTAGTCTATCTCGGCAACGTATTCGGGATTTTTCTTTTTTATCTCGTTGCTCATAAAGGCTATCAGCTTTGCGTCGGCGTTTTTGTGAGAGGCCAAAATCGTGATGAAATTTAGATAAGCTTTTGCGTCGCTTGGGGCCTTGCCGTTTTGTTTGGGCGGGATCTTAAACGAAGCGGCGAAAATCTTTAAAGCTACAAAAAGATCGTTTTTATCGCTTTTTGGATTGCTAGCGATGTCGATTAGATCTTGTAGGGTGAGTTCTTTTTCCTCTTGCTTTGCGGACTCGTTTTGAGCTGTTTTGCCGCTATGTTTAAATTTGACGACGAGAAAAATTAGCGCGGCGACGATTATTAAAAAAATCGCCGCCAAGATTAATATCAAGAAGATTTGCATTTATAGTTTTATGGTTTTATCCGGTTTTCTAAAATACGCCAAAACCGCTATCAAGACCATTAAAAGCGCGCCCACCCATACAAAAGTCGGCACCGGTATCGGCTCGCCGGCAGCGTACGAGTGCATGCCGCTTAGGTAGAAGTTTACGCCAAAATACGTCATTATGATCGACCAATAAGCAAACATCGATGTCACGGCAAATGCGTACTGGCTGTTTAGCTTAGGGATAAATCTGATGTGTAGAACTGCTGCGTAAACGAGAATAGAAACCAGCGCCCACGTCTCTTTGCTATCCCAGCCCCAGTAGCGACCCCAGCTTTCGTTCGCCCAAACGCCGCCTAGGAAGTTTCCCATCGTAAGCAGGCTAAGACCCAGTATCATCGCCATCTCGTTTATACGCGTGGCTTCTAGGATATTTCGCGAAATTTCCTTATGCTCTTTGCCACCTTGCAGGGCGAAAAGTACGAGCGTAAACATACCCAGCAGCGAGCAAAGCCCCAAAAATCCGTAACTAGCGGTGATAACCGAGACGTGGATCGTTAGCCAGTAGCTCTGAAGCACAGGCACTAGAGTAGTGATCTGCGGATCCATCCAACTAAGGTGCGCGACAAATAGCGTAACGCCCGTTAAAATCGAGGTTAGAGCCATAGCTATAGGGCTTTGGCGCGAGAACACGAGGCCTGATAAGCTAAGCGCCCAAGCGATATAAATCATCGACTCGTAGGCGTTGCTCCACGGCGCGTGCTCGGCGATATACCAGCGTATGCCTATGCCGAAAGTATGCAGCAAAAACGCCAAGATATTTACGCCGTAAACGATACCAAATAGCCATTTGATGTTTAGTTTAGGCCTTGCCATCTTAGCAAACACGAAGCATAAAAGGCCAAACCCTGCCAAAAGATATATCGGCGTTAGCGACTCGAAAATTTTATATTCGTTAAAAAACAGCTCCATCTCGACGCGTTTTTCGCCCGGGATGACCACTTTACCGTGCTCTTGTTGATAGGTTTTTATCTCGGCTAGAGCTTGATTTGCACGGCGCCAGTTGTTGTTTTCGGTGGCTTCGGCAACGCTAGTGAAGTAGCTTCTTAGCATCCTGCCGATCGGTTCGCTCTCGTTTTTAGGAAGATACATCATGGCTGAGGCTATACCGTACCATTTGTTATTTGGGTCGTCCATTTTTGGGAACATTGTAAAGACTTCGCCTATAAACACCATATAAAGGATATTTAGGCGCTCGTCCACTTTTTGCAAGTCTTTATCGAACGTGCCTCGCTCGCCCGGCGTTTTTCGGTTTGCTGCTTCGGCAAATTTGTTGAGTTTGTAGGTGATTTTGCCGTCTTTGTCGCTTTCAAAAAAGTCGTTATAGCTCGCGTATTTGGCCTTTTCGTCTATGCCGATTAGCTTTTTTAGCTCTTTATTTCCGACGTAAATTATCGGCACGTCGCGCCAGTACGGAGCGTTTATCATCATAGAAAGTATGGCTTGGTTTGCATTTAGGCCGTCTAGCGTATCGCTGCGGTGGATCTTGTTTAAAATTTCCCTTGCGACGGTGTCAAAAGGCTTCATTCTGCCGTCGGCGCTTTGAATGATTAGCGTAGAGAGCTCTTTTGCGTGGTTTGCGTCGATGTTTCTAGCGTTATCGGCCGCGTAGGTTTTGCTTGGGGCAAATGCTGCAAAGCAGGCCACTATCACAAAGCTAGTGACTTTTTTAACGGCATCTTCGTTTATCATTTTGGCTAGTTTTCTAAAGCGCGAGCGAGGATTTACGACGTTGAAAAATAGTCCAAGTCCTAGCAAAAAGTAGCCGATGTATGTCGGAATTTTACCCGGGTCGCGGTTTACCGATAGTACGGTGCCAAGCTCGTCTTGGTCGTAGCTGCTTTGGAAAAATCTATATCCGTCGTGATCTAGCACGTGGTTCATGTAAATTTTATATGGGTAGTTTCCGCTCCTAGAGTCCTCGACGATGACGTCGCTAGAGTAGCTCATCGGCGAATTTGATCCCGGATAGCGCTTAAGCTCAAAGTCTTCAAGTTTTAACGAAAAAGGAAGCTCGATCATCTTTGAGCCCCAGTAAACGTTGAAAAGTACGCCGTCGATCCTCGCTTTAGCCGGTATGTAGCTGTTTTCGTAGAGCATGAGCTGCTGAGTTTGCCCGTCAAACGTCAAATTTGCAACCAATGCGTCGTATTCGCCGTTTTTGCTCACGACTCGTTTGGCAGCTTTTGTTAGCAATGATTTTGGAACGAAATTTACGTCTGTGACAGTATAGAGCTGCATCGGTAAAAACTCGGTCGCTTTGTCTTTCGCGTACTCGCCTTTTTCATTTGTCGCCATCGTAAAGTAGCCGATATTTTGGTTTGAAGTTAGATAAAATTGACCATCTTTTAGCTCGATTTTGACGAAATTTTCAAGTAACGGCTGCGCGTCGAATGCAAAGCTAACGCCGCCCACCTCGCGAGTTTCGCCGGCTTGCAGGCTTATTTCTTCTTTTAAGTCCGGGCTTGATACTGCAAGCCTAACGAGCGGCTCGCCTTTTTCCGCTTCGTAGTACTCTGTTTCGGCTTTTTTGTAGTATCCTTCAAAGG
>CAURRL010000064.1:0-6810 GCA_963526895.1 uncultured Campylobacter sp.
GCTTCGTAGCACAGCTTAGCGCGATATTTGCACCAAAATTTGTCGAGCACTACTCTAAGTCAAATTTGACCGCGCTAGTAGCTGAGGCTAAATTTTCTATGCGAGTTACGGCTTTTGTCATGAGCGTACCGGCGGCTATTTTCGTGGCTTTCGGGCGCGAATTTTACACGCTTTGGCTACCGTTTAAAAGCGCGGACGAGATAAATCTAATCTATAATCTATCGATGATAACCCTAGTGCCGATTATATTTATCAGCTACGTTTTTTCGCTTTTTAATCTCGACAGTGCGACCAATAAACTAAAACGTCCCGCGATAGCAAACACTATTTTGGGTGCTGGGACGATTTTGGCGCAGATTGCCGTGCTTAAATTTACGGACTACGGCATATACGGCATGGTTGCCATCGGCGCCGCGCTTTATTTGGTGCGCATTTTGGGATTTGACCTTATAAATGCTGCGTTAAATTTGAGCTTGCCGCTTACCACTTTTTACAGCGTTTATTTTAAAAATTTGGCCGTTTTTGCAGCCGTTTGCGGGCTGTTTTTTTGGCTGCGAAATTTCGTGCAAATTTCAAGCTGGAGCGAATTTGCCGCGTATTCGGTGATTTTGCTTGCAGTGGGTTACGCCGCGAGCTTGTTTTTGATATTTGACAAAAGAGAACAACTAATCGTGATAAATAAGATCAAATCGAAGTTTAAAAGATGAAAAATTTAGTATTCGTTATTTCGCTAAAAAGCGACGAGGCGCGCCGAGAAAAGCTAAAAGAGCGGTTTAAAAATTACGGCGAATTTAAACTCGTCGAGGCGACCGACGGCAGGGCTATGAGCGCAAAGGAGTACTACGGCTACGCGCTGGCTAGCCTTGAGGCCTACGGTAGGCTTTTAAGCCCGTCCGAGGTCGGCTGCTCGCTCTCTCACGTGCGCGCTTACGAGGAGTTTTTAAAAAGCGACGCCAAATTTGCGCTCATTTTAGAAGACGACGTTATCGGAGACGAGGACGGCGTGAAAAATGCGTTTGAAACAGCTGCCAAGATGGACGAGGGTTCGGCTCTCATCTGCGGCGCGCAGGACGGGCTAGAGGGGCGATTTAGCGCATTTGGTAAAAAACTAGAGGAGGATTTTTGGCTAGTCTCAAGGTGCTCTTACGGCACGATTTACCGAGCGGCTGCTTACGTGCTTGATAGGCGCGCGGCGGAAACGGTTTTGCAAACGCACAAAAAGGCGCTTTGCGTGGCTGATTTTTGGCGGATTTTGCTTTTACAAAACGGCTTAAAGATGTATTTTAGCGATATCTTCGCGCATCCAACAGATCTAACAGACTCAAATATCCAAGCCGAGCGGGTGCAAAGAGCGCAGGTAAAGGTCTCTCCGCTAGCTCGCCTAAACAGTTTAAAATATGTCGCCGCAACGCGCCTTGAAGCGGCAATTTTAGGCTATGAGCGGATATTTAAAAGATAGGAAACTAAGCGATTATAAAGCTCAAAATTTATAAAATCAATAATTTTGAAGATTTATTAAATTTTCACGCACCGATTAAAATTTGGAGAGAGAATGAAGGTTTTATTTATAATTTCGACCCTGCAAGCAGGCGGCGCCGAGCGCGTGATGAGCTTGCTAGCGAGCTATTTTGCGAAATTTCACGACGTAACGCTTTTAAAATTTGACACCAAACCGCCGTTTTACGAGCTAGACGAGAGGATAAAGCTGATCGATCTGCCTTTTCCGATGGTGAAAAAGGGCTTTTTCGCAAATTTAATCAGGCGCGTGAAAAAGTTTTTTTATCAGCGAAATTTGATCAAAAACGGCGGATTTGACGTCGTTATCTCCTCGATGGATAGCACCAATATCAACGTGATTTTGTCGAATTTATTTATAAACAAGCCGCTTTTTATCAGCGAGCATTCAAGCGCCGATTTTTTCAAAGGGCGCGGCTGGTTGTTTTTACGTCGTATGCTCTATCCGCTAGCTAGCGGACTCACGGTACTTACAAAAGAGGACTATGAATACTATAGCTTCGTAAAAAATAAAACCGTGATGTACAATCCTATGTTTGAAGCCAAAAAGCAGGGCTTGCCGAAGGAAAATATCATCCTTTTCGTCGGCCGTCTCATCTCGCTTAAAGGCTGCGACGTATTTTTAAAGGCTATGAGCTTAGTCGATAAAGAGCTATTAAAAAACTGGAAAATCGTGATAGCGGGTGCGGGCGAAGAGAGGCAAAGGCTAGAGCTCATCGCGCACGAGCAGCTGCATCTGGATGCCGAATTTATCGGACAAACGAGCGACGTAGCTTCGCTTTACGAAAGGGCTAAAATCCTCGTCTCAAGCTCCAAAACCGAAGGCTTGCCAAACGTGCTAATAGAAAGCGTATTTTTTAACTGCGCCAGGGTGGCGACTGCGACAAGCGGCGCAAAAGAGCTCATCGAGGACGGCAAGGACGGATTTTTAGTACCGATAGACGACGTAAAAGCGCTCGGAAGCAAAATCGAACTTTTGATGCGCGACGAGGAGCTAAGACAGGAGCTTGTGAGCAATGCTAGCGAGCGTGAAAATAGCTTTAAAACCGATCAAATTTATCAAAAATGGATGGATTTTATCACTCAAAATATAAAGGGCTAAAATGCTAAAAGTAAGCATAATAATCCCAACCTACAACCGCAAAGAGCTTTTTGAAGCCGCCCTAAAAAGCGCGCTGGCTCAAGACTATGAAAATAAAGAAATCATAATCAGCGATGATAACTCAAATGACGGCACGCGCGAGCTTGCGCAAAGTTACGTCGCTAAATTTGACAACGTAAAATACGTCCTAAACCAAACTTATGACCGCGGCCCAAATGGCAATAAAAACAACGGTTTTGACCACGCTATCGGCGATGCTTTCGTGATACTAGACGACGATGACTTGCTGATAGAGGGCGCTATAAGCAAGATGGCGGCCGTGCTGGAGCAGGGGTATGCTAGCGTCTGGGCGAACTGTTATTTTGAGCTTGACGGCGAGCCGACGACGAAATTTTCGGGATTTGGACTGAGTAAAAGCGGAGAAATTTCGCCGCAGGACTACTACGACGGCAAGATAACGGGCGAGTTTTTGATAATGTTTCGCCGAGATGCGATCGGAAATAGGCGCTTTGAAAAGGGGCTTTACGGTAGCGAAAATACGCTTTGGATCTATCTTTTTGACCTTCCGGCTTACTATCTACACGACGCAGTGCGTATTTACCGCTTTCACCGCAGCGATAGTGTCACGATAAACTCGTTTAAACGCCCGCTTTGCATAATGAAAGGCTACGCGATGACTGCGGAGCTTATTTTGCAAAAGATCGCCGAGAAAAACGCGCAAGCAAGCAACGCAAATTCAGCCGAGCCTAAATTTCGCATAAACGACGCTCACATCGCGATCCTGTACAAAATGGCGGCATACTATGCAAAATTTGGCGGCGAATATAAAAAAATGTACGAGTATCTTTTTAAAAGCCTCAAATTTAAATTTACAAAAGAAGCGCTGGCGATGCTGATTTTAAGCCCGTTTCCAAAGTCTATGATTTTGTTTTTAACTAAAATTCGCGTTTGGATATACAAAAAAACGCACGGCGAATGAAAAAACTAGCCGTTTTTCTCTACTCGATGGGGCCGGGCGGCGCGGAGCGCGTGGTCTCAAATTTACTCCCCGCTCTGTGCGAAAAATACGAAGTTCATCTCGTTTTGATGAGCGAGGTCGTGGCCTACGAGATACCAAGCGCGGTAAAAATTCACTTTCTAGAGCGCTCAGATCCCTATGAAAGCGGCGTAAAAAAGCTTTTCCGTTTGGGGCTTTTGTTTCCGTTTATAGCCTTAAACTATAAAAAACTTTGCGACGATTTGGCTATTGATCTGCATTTTGTCTTAATGAACCGTCCTTGCTACATCGCGCTTTTAGCAAGGATCGCCGGAGTAAAAGGACGGATGGTCATAAGCGAGCGCAGCTGTCCGTCGGTCATCTATAAAAGCGGCCTTAGCGGGCTGGCTAATAGAATTTTAGTTAAGGCTCTTTATCCTAGAGCCGATCTGATTTTAGCCAACGCGCAGGGAAACGCCGAGGATCTAGTGCGAAATTTCGGCTGCGACGCCGCAAAAACTAAGGTGCTATATAACGCGGTAGATTTGGCGGCGATAAAAACGCTCGCAAACGAGCCGTTAGAGGATAAATTTAAGCCGTTTTTTCTAAACATAGGGCGACTTGATAGCGGTAAAAATCAAGCGATGCTAATAAAAATAATCGCAAATTTAAACGACGAGCGCGCGACGCTTGGGATACTTGGCAAGGGGCCTTTGCAAAGTGAGCTTCAAAATTTGATCGACGAGCTTGGCGTGAGCGAGCGCGTAAAGCTACTAGGCACGGATAAAAATCCGTTTAAATTTATCAAAAACGCGCAGTGTTTCCTCTGCGCTTCGCGCTTTGAGGGCTTTTCAAACGTGCTTTTAGAGGCGCTTGCTTGCGAGAGATTTGTCATATCTACCGATCATAAAAGCGGCGCTAGAGAGCTTCTGGGCGACAATGAATACGGCGTTTTAACGCCCGTCGACGACGAAAAAGCTATGGAGGCGGCGATGAGGAGAGCGCTTGAGGATGAAAATTTGAGACGAGATTATGAAAAAAAGGCGTACGACCGCGTAATAAAATTTGACAAAAACGCCGTCGCGGCGCAGCTCATAGGATATTTAGAGGGTGAAAATGGCGAGTAAAATTTCGGGACTCTTGGATAAATTTAAATTTTCAAAACAGACTTGCTTTTTGATGCTTGCGGCGTTTGTTTTTAGCGTGGTTTGCAGGATGTACTGGGTGTATTGGGCGGGCGAGTATCAGCACTTTTTCTGGAACGATCAGCTGATGATCAGTACGAATGACGGCTACGCCTTTGCCGAGGGTGCGCGCGATATGATAGCTGGCTTTCATCAGCCAAACGACCTTAGCTACTACGGCCGCTCGATGCCCACGCTTACGTATTTTTTGTATCAAATTTTGCCTTTTAGTTTCGAGAGTATTTTGCTTTATATGAGCGTATTTTTTAGCTCTCTTATCGTTATTCCTGTGATTTTGATAGGCAAAGAGTACGAGATGCCGGGCATGGGCTTTGCGGCAGCCTTGTTAGCTAGTATCGCAAACAGCTACTATAACCGCACGATGGCGGGCTACTACGACACCGATATGCTCACTATCGTGCTGCCTGCGTTTAGCGTCTGGGCGATGATACGCCTCGCGCAGAAAAAAAACGTAAACGACCTCATTTTTATTCCGATTTTTATCCTGATAAACGACTGGTGGTATCCGAGCTCTTACTCGCTAAATTTTGCGATGCTGGGCGCATTTTTGCTCTATACTTTGGTTTTTGATAGGAAAAATGTGCTAAATTACGAGGCGGCTATTTTGATGATAGTTGCGCTTACGTATATCGATTTTTACGCTAAAAGCGCTCTTGCGGTCGTGCTTTATCTAGCGATGAGATTTCGCCCGCAGATCTGGGGCAAGCGCGTAGTAGCCGCGTGTCTAGCTCTGGCCGTGGGATTGCTGGGCTATAGCGGCGGGCTAAATCAAATTTTATTTCAGCTTAAATTTTACATATTTCGCGGGGTTTCCGAGAGTAGTGAGCCGGTTTTTCATTTTTATAACGTAAATAAAACGATAATGGAAATGAGCGATTATTCGTTTGAGTTTGAGTCGATAAACGCTTTTGCTAAGCGTATCAGCGGTCATATCGTTACTTTTGCTTTATCGCTCGTAGGAGTCGCGGCGCTTTGTCTTAAATTTCGCTCCTTTTTGCTTGCGCTTCCTATGCTGTTACTTGGGTTTTTGGCGCTAAAAGGCGGGCTTAGATTTACGATCTACTCCGTGCCCGTGATGGCGATAGGATTTGGATATTTTGCGGCACTTTGCGTGAGTTTTTTTAAAAAAGATAAAATTTTAGACAAATTTTGTACCGTTTGTTTAGCGGCGTTTTTTGCGTTTTTCTTTTTGTATTTTGATAAATATTACAGCCTCTTGCACGGCAAATCTCCAGTTTTTGCGCCAAATTTTGACGGCGAGGCGAGCTTTGGCGTATATCTAGCCACGCTTGCGGCGGCGGCGCTTATTTGCGGGGCGGCTTATTTTATGGTCTCAGGCCTAAGCTCGCTCAAAAAACACGCGCTTTTAGAAAAAATTTGCGTCTTTTGTATCGCTGCGTTATCTTTGATGCCGTGCCTTGAGCACATTTACGGCTACAAAGTCGGCACGGTTTTTGCCAAAAGCGAAGTCGAGAGCCTAGATAAACTGCACAAAATCGCGGGGCGCGAGGACTACGTGCTGGCGTGGTGGGACTACGGCTATCCGATCCGCTACTACGCAGACGTCAAGACCCTCATCGACGGCGGCAAGCACCTAGGCAGGGATAACTTTTCCGTGAGCTTTGCGCTAGCTAGCAATCAGCGCATGTCGGCAAATATGGCCCGCCTAGAAGTTGAGTACACCGAGCGAAATTTCAGCGAGAGATTTGGGTTAAATTTGAACCAGATGATAAAGGATTACAACGCCACGAGCGTAAATTCGTTTTTGTATTCGCTAAATAGCAAGGACTTCCGCCCGCCGCAAAAAACGCGCGAGATTTATTATTATCTGCCTGACTCCATGATTGATATCTTTAGCGCCGTTTTACGCTTTTCAAACCTCGATCTAAACAGCGGCGAGGAGTACGGAGCGATATTTTATCCGGGCAAACCCTACTCGGTGGACGGCGATACGATAAATATCGGCGGAGGGTTTAGCGTATCGGGCGACGCGTCTAAAGTCTATATCGGCG
>CAURRL010000065.1:0-6586 GCA_963526895.1 uncultured Campylobacter sp.
AAGTAATACCACGCAAGCTCGCTCGCGGCGGGTGCGGCTAGCGGGACGAAGAGATTGCCTACGATCGGGATGAACCACGCGGGGTTTGAGTGTGCGATCTGGACGTTATTTTTGATCCAAAAGGAGACGACGTGTAGCGTGATAAAGGTCTGAAACGCCGTGCCCGCGCAAAAAAGCGCGTCGTAAACGGGCGCAAAGTCCCGCCAGAGCGAGGCGACTAGCAGCGTGCCGATCGAAAATGCGGCGAAAAAATTTACGCGCACCGGGTGGAAAAACTCCGCCTTGCAAGCCCCTGGGTATTTTATCAGCTTCGCCGCGTAACAAGCGCAGATGAGCGCGTGCGCTAGGCTAGCCGCGCCGCGTAAAATCTCAAAAACCGCGCCTGAAATATCAAAGATCAAATTTAGCCGCTCATATGCGAGAGCTAGCCCGCCAAGCCCCATAACTACGGTGTAAAACATTATGGGGAAGTGCTGCAGCCAGCTTGGTTTTTCATCCTGCGTTTTCATATTTTTCCTTGTTTTTTCTAAATTTTAGCCGAATTTTAGCGCAATTTCGGTGAGTTAGTCACGAAATAAATCAATGCTTAAAATATTTTGTAGCTAAATTTTATCACCGCGCTTTTACGTAAAAGAAAATATAATTAAACAAAACCGAATTTAACCAAGGAGCGTATGTCGTTACGGCCATTGCTCGTTTTATGAAATTTCGGTATAAATACGCGTAAAAAAGAAAGGAAAACGCAATGCTAAGTAAAAAAACTAGGATAATAAGAGCGCTGATCGGGCTAGCGATAATGATCGCGGGAGCGGTGTTTAACAGCTGGTGGGGACTGATCGGACTCGTGCCCTTTATCGTGGGCGTCACGGGATTTTGCCCCGCTTGCTACTTTTTAAACCGCTGTTCGCTAAAGCGTTAAATTTAGCCAATTTTACTCGCACGGGTTTAAATTTAATCTCCAAATTTTATCCCGCGCTTTGTTTTTATACAAATTCAAATTTAGCTTTTATTAACCGCGCTCTTTAAGGCGCAAATTTAACTCCCGCTTACTCATTTTTAACGCGATATGCATCAAATTTAAGCTAAAATATGCCAAATTTTTAAAAGGACAAATGTGAACGATTTTAAAAGATTAAACGAGCTAGTAGCTGCCGGTAAAGATGAGCTAAACGCGATGTATAGGCAGCTAAATAACCCAAGCGAGGTCGTGCAAAATATGCTAAAAATTGCCGGCTTTAAGGGCGAGAAAAGCGAAAAGGTGGCGGTTTTGCGCCGCATAGTCGATCTAAAAGTTGAGCCGCTAGAAAACGAACTAAAAAAACAAGGTCGCGAGGAGGCCGAGATAGGGCGCATAAAAGACGAAGCTTTTGAACTCGTACGCGAGTTTTACGAGGCGCGTTTTGAAAAGCTCTTGGCGCGAGTAAAAGAGGAGAAAATAATAGATGAGTTTTACCTGGCGCTACTTGGCGGCATGCACGGCGCGGGACTAGCGATGAATGCGTGGCAAAGCGCGTGGGACAGGCAAATCCTGCAAACGACGAATAAAGAATTCGAAGCTAAATTTGCAAGCATGGCCGAAGCGATCAAATTTATCGACGAAAACCGCCTATACCAAACGGACGGCGGCGAAAAGGGCGAGCGAAGCTACGGCGCAGTCATAAAAAACGGCGAAAAATACGCCTTCGCGCCGTATGCCGCGGCCTTTGAAAACGAAGTAAAACGCGTGGCTGACGCTCTGGATGCGCTAATCAAAAATCTAAAATCGCTAGCCGCAAACGACGAGCAAAGAGCTTACGTAACGTACTTTGAAAAGCTAAAGGCGGCGTTTTGCGAGCGCGAAAACGACCGAGTGATTGCGGCGTGGCAGGACGCCGAGCGCGCGTGGATGGATGTAAAAGGCCCGCTGCAGCCCGGTCATCCGCTCGAGTACTACGAGGACGCCTACACGCACGCCGTCGCGCTCGAGTGGGACGTGAGGCTAGCGGGAGCGAGCGACTTTGACGAGGAGAAATTTAAAGCTAGCATCATCTGCGCCTACGAGCAAATTTGCGAGCAG
This sequence comes from uncultured Campylobacter sp., assembly GCA_963526895.1. Classification (GTDB taxonomy): domain Bacteria; phylum Campylobacterota; class Campylobacteria; order Campylobacterales; family Campylobacteraceae; genus Campylobacter_A. Next base: position 2,057 of record CAURRL010000065.1, read on the forward strand.
TGCGGTATCAAGGACGCTGCGCTAGCGCGCCAAGTCACGCAAAACGTCGCACGCACGCAAACCTACATCAGCGTGCCGATGATCTACTACGGAGCCGAGCTAAACGGGCTTTTCTCCGCGCAGGTCGTGCCAAACGACGAGACCGTGAGCAAGGAGCGCGGCAAAAAGATATTCGCCTTCGTCGAGCACGTTTACGAGAGTGCCAAGGCGCGGCCGTTTATGAAGCTTAGCGGGGAGATTTTTTCGCGTGAGTTTTTGGACTACGGACGCGAAATTTTGTTTAAAAAGCCGCAAATTTGGAAGAAAACCTACGAAATCTCCACGATCGGGCACGAGTTTGGGCACATACTTTTCGTCGGCACCGACACGGAAAAGGCGATGAACGCGGACGGCGAGTTTAAATTTATCGAGGAGTACAAGGCGACCACGGGCGGGCTGGTAAATTTCTTTATCGGCGGCGACGAAGGCTACGAGATGAGCGTATTTCACGAGCTCATCGCCCGTGCGGTCGGGCTCATCGCGTGGCGCGAGGTCGATGAGGTGCGTGCGTACTACTGCGAGGGGCTCATACACCTGAGCTTACTGTTTGACTCGGGCACGCTTAGCTTTGCGGATGGCGCTTTACTCGTCAAATTTGACCGCGAGCATTACGCTAAATTTAAAGAAAACTGCCTCGCAAACTACAAAAATTTGGCGCTTCACTACGCAAGGCGCGCTCCTGCGGGCGAGTTTTTGGCGAGATTTTGCGACAAAGAGGGCAAAAGCTATCTGCCTAAACACGCGCAGACAAGGGCTTTTGTAGAGCACTACTACGCCCGCTACAAGGCTATCGGAAACGAGCTTGACGAGAGCGGCGAATGGGAAAAGTGGCAAGCAGGAGAGAAATAAGGCGCGTTTGCGGCGTCAAATTTGACCTTGGCTTGCGGCAAGTTTGATTATAAATTTGCCTTTGGCGGGCTAGACCCGCACCTTTTTGACGCCAAATTTGGGTTATAAAGACGCGGGTTTTACGTGCCAAATTTAAACCACAGCTTGACGCAAGATAAGCTAAACGCGGCGGATTGTCGCTAAATTTGCAAAATTAAACAAAAATAGAAAGGATAAAAATGGAAAAAACATTAGAAGGTATGGGCGAACCGCGCATGAAGCAAGTCGCCTTGCCAAAAGACACGAACTCTGCTGGCAATATATTTGGCGGCTGGATACTAAGCCAGATCGACCTTGCCGGCGCTCAGGCCGCGCGCGAAGTGGCTCCCGAGCGCGTCGTGACGATCTCGATGCAAGAGATTATATTTAAACAGCCGGTTTTCGTCGGCGACGTTGTGAGCTGCTACGCCAAGATAACGGACGTGGGCAACACCTCGATCAAAACCAAGATCGAAGTCACGGCGCAGCGGCTAAATGCGGCGGGCTTTCGCGAGTGCATACACGTGACATCCGCGATCGCGACCTACGTGAGCGTGACCAAGGATGGCGCTAAAAAGCTGATCGATCCGGAGCTAAAAAAAGCGCATGGGTTTTGATCCGCTCGGCTTAAAGGCTTGGATCAAGCTGGCTCGCTAGGCTCTTTAACGCGTCAAATTTGACTCGGTTTTGCTGGCAACGGCTAGCCAAACGGGTCAAATTTGGCAGAATTTACGCGGCTCGCTCGCGAAATCAAATTTGGCTTCGTGGGGTCGGCGGTCAAATTTAGCTCGCCTAAACCCACGCCAAATTTAATGTGCCTCAAATTTACGCCATAAAATTTAAACCCAAAACGCTCGCGCTAAATTTAATCCCGCAATTTTAGCCGCCTTTTGCTCGCTTTACGCCTCACAAACGGATCAAATTTGATTAAGCGTTGAAGTAGAATTTTAAGTTATATTAATACAATAACTAATTCTAATCTTAATAAAATCTCTCAATACGCCTTTATAAGTAACTAAAATGATACACTGCAAATTACGATGTAATAGTAATTTTAGCCGTTTATATCGATATAAAATATAAATTAAATCTTAAATTTAGAAACTGATTTATGATATTAAGAGAATTTATTATCTTTTAAGGACAAATATGCGAATATTTCATATTTAATAAATGTGCAAAATTTGCATATAAAAAAGGAGAAAAAATGACAAAGACCGGCAAAGTCATATGCCCGTACTGCGGCACGGGCTGTCAGGTCGAGCTTCACGTCGAAAACAACGTGATAAGAAGCGCGCTTGGAGTACAAGATAACCCCGTAAATCAGGGAAATCTGTGCTTAAAGGGCTTTTACGGCTGGGACTACGTGGGGGCGCCTGATAGACTGACAAAACCACTAATTCGCAAAAAAGACGGCGTATTTAGCAAGGACGGAGATCTTGAGGAGGCTAGCTGGGACGAAGCGCTCGATCTAGTCGTCTCAAAGATGAAAGAGGTTAAGGAAAAATACGGTCCGGACGCGCTAGTAGGCAACTACTCGGCTCGCTGTACGCTAGAGGACAACTACGTCGCGCAAAAAATAATGCGCGCCGTAATCGGCACGAACAACGTCGATCACTGCGCTAGAATTTGACACGCTCCGACTGTGGCAGGTCTTGCCAAGACAATCGGTAACGGAGCGGCGACAAACAGCTTCACGGAGATTGGACCTTATAGTAATTGTATCTTGATGATCGGCTCAAACCCCGAAAACGGCCACCCGATCGCGGCTATGCACATACAGCGCGCGCTAAACCGCGGCGCTAAGCTCATCGTGGTAGACCCGATAAAAACGGAATTTGCCAGCCGGGCGGACGTGCATTTGCAGCTAGCGCCCGAGCACAATATCGCTGTTATAAACTCGCTCATTTATGTTATTTTCGAGGAAAATTTAGTTAACTGGGACTTCGTAAACGAATGCACCAAAGGCGTAGAGTACGTACGCGAAGCGGTCAAAGACTATTCGCCTGAAGCTATCGCTAGCTACACCAACCTAAATCCCGAGGACGTGAGAAAAGCGGCCCGTATGTACGCGACTATCCGTCCGGCCGTCATCACGCACGGTATGGGCGTTACGCACTTTAACCACGGCGTGGGCGCGGTTTGCGATATCTCAAATTTATTCCTTTTAACGGGAAATATCTGCGAGCTAGGAAGCGGCGACTTGCCGATACGCGGTCAAGAAAACGTCCAAGGCTGCTGCGATATGGGCGTGTTGCCGAATATTTTCTCAAATTTAGGCTCGGTAACCGATCCAAAACAGCGCGAGTGGTTTGAGCAGGTTTGGCATCTAGAGCCTGGCTTCCTAAACGGTAAAATCGGTATCCATAAAACCGAAGTGCCAAACGCCATCCTTGACGGCAGAGTGCACTTTTTCTGGACGATGGGCGAAAACCCTGTTATGACGGATCCAAATACCAACCACTTCCTAAAAGCGATCTCAAAGGTCGATATGTACGTGGTTCAGGATATATTTTTAACCGAAACGTCGCGTAAAGCCGACGTCGTGCTACCGGGTGTGGCAAGTAGCGAAAAAGAGGGCCTCTACGCCAACGCCGAGCGCCGCGTCCAGCATAACGAGCACGTAATCACGCCTCCAGGAGACGCCAGACAAGACTGGTGGATCATCTGCGAGATAGCGCGAAGGCTCGGAGCGACCGAGGGATTTAACTTTAACTCGCCTGAAGAAATTTGGGAAGAGGTGCGCAAGTGCGACCCTAGAAGATACGGCGGCATGAGTTACTACCGCATTAAAAAGCACCACGGACTGCACTGGCCGTGCCCTGATGAAAACGACATGGGCGGACAGAGCCTATATCTAGATAAAAAATTCTTTACGCCCGACGGCAAAGGTAAATTTATCCCTTGCTTGCACGTAAAGAGCGTAGCAGATATCGAACCGGCAAAAGCCGAGTTTGCTAAACGCGTAAATTTACCGCCTGAGTACGAGGTGATGGCCGGTAGCGTGGACGAGCCGACAGATGCCGAGTATCCGATACAGCTGCTAACTACGCGTAAAGTCTATCAGTACGCCGGCGGCGTCATGACTAGACGCTCAAAAGCTATCGAAGAGGGCGGCGACAGTATCGGACCGATCGCCGAGATGAATCCTGCGCTGGCCGAACGCTACGGTATCAAGCAAGGAGACTTCATCAAAGCGTGGAGTAGATACGGCTACATCGTCATCAAAGCAGACGTCACGGGCATCGTCCAAGACGGCGTCATCCAGATGACCTACCACTACTGGGAGAGCTGCTGCAACGAGCTAACCAGCAACGGCTGGGACTTCATCAGCAAAACTCCGACCTTTAAGGCCGCCATCCAGATCCAAAGGATCGAGGAGGATGAATTTTTGCGTATTCGCGAGCTAAAACGCATCAAATTCCAAACCAACAAGGTCATATACGACGACTATCACCACGAGTGATTTTTAGCCCCGTTCGCAGAACCGCGGGCGGGGCATTTTAAATTTGCCTTTCAAATTTAGCCTCAAATTTCGCTTCTTTCTTAAATTTTGAAAAATATATCTTATTTTAATATGCTTTTTTGTAATATTATAAATTTACATTTCACAAGGAGCAAAAG
>CAURRL010000066.1:0-6540 GCA_963526895.1 uncultured Campylobacter sp.
CTCAAATTTGACCTTGCTCTCGTTACCCAGCAAATCCTTTGCGATGCGTTTGGCGAAATATATGTCGTAGCCTTGGTTTTTGCCCTCTTTATCGACGTAGCCAAACGGCGGTTTGTCGCTAAAGACGCCCACGCGCACGTATCCGCGCTCTTTGATTTTAGCCAAAGCGTCAGCTTCGGCAGCCTGCAAATTAGCCTGACCCGTTAGAAAGACGGCGGCGAATGTTGCCAAAAATGAAAACAGAAGTTTTCTCATTCTTTCTCCTTTAAAATAAAGTGTGCAAAATATACAAAAGCTTGATTAAAATACGACTAAATTTGTGCTTTTTTGGACTACGGGCGTAGAGAATAATCAAATTTTGTTTAAAAACGTAACGCTAGATTTAAAATGGAGTGTAAAATTTGCTCAATATAAATTTACAAATTTAATTTTAAATTTAAGAAATGGCTCGCGGATCAAATTTGCACTGGTTATTTTGAGTAAATTTGAGTTAAAGTAAAATGATAAATTAAGTTATTTAAATTTGACGAAAAAGCTCTCAAATTTAGCCTAAAAACATCAAATTTAAAACCTCTTAAAACGAAAACAAATTTAAAAATTTCTTCGCGCGTTCGCTTTTTGGATGCGTGAAAAACGCCTCGGGCTCGCTCTCCTCGACGATCCTGCCATCATCCATGAAAACGATGCGATTTGCCACCGAGCGGGCAAAGCCCATCTCGTGCGTTACGATTAGCATCGTCATGCCCTCTTTTGCGAGATTTATGACGACGTCTAGCACCTCGCGCACGATCTCTGGATCTAGCGAGGCCGTTATCTCGTCAAACAGCATAATCTCTGGTCTCATGCAAAGCGCTCGCACGATGGCGATACGTTGCTTTTGCCCGCCGCTAAGCTCCTTTGGATAGGCGTATTTTTTATGTTTTAGGCCAACTTTTTCCAGCCACGCTTCGGCCTCTTTTTCGACCTCTTCGCGGCTTCTTTTTTGCGCTTTTACCGGTCCTAGCACGATGTTTTCGATGACGTTCATATGGTCAAACAGCTCGTAGTTTTGAAAAACCATGCCCACTTTTTGGCGGATTTTTATCCAGTCTTTGTAGTCTTTGTCGATCTTTTCGCCAGCTATCTCTATCTGCCCGCCGTCAAAGGGCTCAAGACCGTTTATGCAGCGCAAAGTTGTGCTTTTGCCGCATCCTGACGGCCCCAGGATCACGACTACTTCGCCGTTTTTGACGCTAAGGTCGATGCCTTTTAGCACCTGCAAGTCGCCGTAAGATTTGCTTAAATTTGAGAGTTTTAAAATTTCGCTCATTTGATTCCTTATGCCCATCTGTTTTCAAGTATCTTGGATAGTTTTGAGATAGGATAGCAGACGAGAAAATATAATAAAAATATAAAGCCGTATATCCAAAACGGCACGGTTGGGTTTGCCGTTAGGCTCGCCGCCTCGATTGTTTGCTGTCCGACTTTTAGCAGGTCAGGTACGCCGATGAGAGCGACGATCGGTGTGGTTTTGATGATACGGCTTAGTAAATTTACGCCCGCAGGCACTAGACGGCGCGTGGCTAGCGGGATCACGACGTAAAGATAAATTTGAGCCCTGCTAAGTGCCAGAGCCGCCGCACTCTCAAACTGATGCCGCGGTATCGATACGATAGCGCCGCGCACGATATCCATCATCTCAAACACGCCCCACAGGCTAAATACGATGAGCGAGGCATTAAATTTGGAAACATCAATCCCAAATGCCTTACTCGCGCCGTAGTAAAACAAAAATAGCCAGACGATTTGAGGCATTATACGAACGATTTCTAGGCAAATTTTTAGGACGAAAAAGATAAATTTGTTTTTCGAGCTCATAGCCACGCCCAAAAACGTGCCTAAAACAAGGGAGATCGCGATCGAGATGGCTGAAATCTGCACGCTCATCCACAGCCCCTCGAAAATAAGTCGCTTTAAGACCAGCGGGTCGAATAAAATACTAACTCCGTCCAACTCTCATCCTTTTTTCAAGCCAAAATAACACCAAAGATATCGGCAAAATGATAATCAAATAGCTAACGACGAGCATAAAAAGCGCCTCGTCGGTCATGTAGTAAAGCCCGATGATATCCTTGGTCGCATAGACTAGATCGGGTAGGGCGATGATGCTGATGACCGAGGTTTCTTTGATAAGAAAGATGACATTAGCCGCGACCGCGGGGATCGAGACGCTAAAAGCCTGAGGCAAGATAACGTAGCGTAAAATTTGCCCTTGCGTGAGCGCGACGCTAAGCGCAGCCTCGATCTGCGTCTTTTTCACCGCCTCAAAGCCAAGGCGAAAACTCTCCGCCATGTAGCTGCCGCCTAGAAACGCAAGTCCCGCGACCGCGCAGGTAAAAGCGCTCAAATTTAGCCCAAATTTGCTAAGTCCGTAGTAGAGGAAAAAAAGCTGTATAAGCAGCGGCGTGTTTCTAGAAACCTCGATGTAGCCGTTTACGATAGGCATCAGGATCTTGACCTTGTAAAATTTAACCAAAGTGCAAAATATGCCGATAACAAGCGATAGCAAGATACCGTAAAGCGAGAGCTTGACGGTGAAAATGCCCGCCTTTACGAACATCGGCGTAAATTCTTTTATAAACTCAAAATCCATAAATTTTTTAGCTTCTTTTTGATAATTTCGCGAGATTGTAGCGAAAGCAAACTAAATTTAAAACTAATTTTGTATGATTTATTTTAAAATTTAAGCTTGCAAAAGGTATCATAACCCCTAAATTTTGATAGAAATTATTTAAATAAAGGACAAATTTGAGAGCGTTTGCAGAGTGGGAAAAACAAGAGCTGATATTTTTATCGCTACCGCACGAAAACACCGACTGGAAGCCGTATCTGGACGAAATTTTGGGCGCCTACGAGAGACTAGTCGCTGCTATCGTACCGTTTCAAAAGGTCATTTTGATCTGCCCCGATGAGGGGATTTTTCGGGAGAGATTTGCAAAATTTGATAACGTGGAGTTCGTAAAAATCGACACTGACGATACGTGGATACGCGACTACGGCATGATCGACGTAGAGGACGGCGCGAAAATCGTCAGCTATGATTTTAAATTTAACGCTTGGGGCGGCAAATTTGAAAGCTCGAAGGATAATGCCGTAAATTTGGAGCTTGCCAAGCGTTTTAAAAGCGATTTGCGAAGTATCGATCTCGTGCTTGAGGGCGGCAGTATCGATTTTAACGGGCGCGGCACGTTACTAACGACTGAGAAGTGCCTACTAAACGACAACCGCAACGCCCATCTAAATAAAGAGCAGATCGAGGCGCGGCTTAAGGAGCTTTTTGGCCTTGATCGCGTGATATGGCTTAAAAACGGCTTTATAAAGGGCGATGACACCGACAGCCACGTCGATACTCTGGCGCGTTTCATCGCTCCTGATACCATCGCGTACGCCTCTTGCGATGATCCTGCCGACGAGCATTTTGAGGAACTCGCCGCGATGAAAAAAGAGCTTGAAAATACGGGCTTTAAGCTCGTCCCGCTACCGCTTCCCAAGGCTAAATTTTACGGCGGCAAGAGGCTTGGCTGCACATATGCGAATTTTATATTTATAAATGGCGCCGTGATCGTACCGACGTACAGTGACGATAACGATAAAATCGTGCTTGAGCGACTGGCACGGGAGCTGCCTGATCACAAGATAATCGGCGTAGATTCGCTCGTTTTCGTGCGTCAAAACGGCTCGCTGCACTGCTCGAGTCAAAACAAGTATAGCGGTGCGAGCGAAGCGAAGCGTAAAAGTCAAATTTAAATGCAAAAAATTTTCGACTACGAGAGCGACGCGGTAAAATCGGCAAAAAGCAAAGACAAGGGCGAAAATAAAGCCGTCGTAGTGGCGCTTGCAACGGCTTTTGCGCTGGCCGTGGTTAAATTTATCGCAGGGCTTGCCAGCGGTTCGGTTGCGGTGCTGGGCTCGGCCGTGGACTCGGCGCTAGACTGCGTCGTGTCGCTTTTAAACTTTTTTGCGCTGAAAAAATCGCGCGCGGCGGCAAATGCTAATTTTAACTTCGGCTACGGCAAGCTAGAGGCGGTCGCCGCGATGTTTGAGGGCATTTTCATCATCGGTGCCGCGGCTTTTATCTGCTACGAGAGCTTGCTCAAATTTAACCAAAAAAGCGCCGAAATCGACCTAAATTTAGGCATTTTAGTCATGCTCTTTTCACTCGTGGTCACGGGCGGACTGATAGCGTTTCTAAGCTCAGTCGCCAAGCGCACGGCAAATCTCATCGTAAAGGCCGACGCGCTGCACTACAGGAGCGATTTTTACGCTAATCTCGCCGTCATCGCCGCGCTAATCGTCGTTAAATTTACCGGCCTAACTGCGATCGATGCGATTTTCGGACTGGTTATCAGCGGACTGATTGCGCACTCGGCGTTAAATTTGATAAAAGAGAGCCTGGGCGTCCTGCTAGACCGCGCGCTGGAGCCTGAGATAACTGCACGCATCGAAGAGATAATAAAATCTAAAAAGGAAATTTTAAGCTACCACTATCTAACAAGCAGAAAGAGCGGTGAGAGCTGCTTTTTGAGCGTACATTTGGTTTTTGAGCGGGGCATTTCGCTCTTTGACGCGCACGCGGTTTCAGATAGCGTAGAAAGCGAGATAAAGGCCGAGTTTAGCGAGCTTAGCTGGCAGATCACGGTGCATCTGGATCCTTGCGACGATAGGCTCGGAGCTTGCCAAATTTGAGCCGCAAAGACGAGCTAGATTTGAATCGGTGCAGCTTGATAAAATGACGGCGCGTAAAGCTAAATCTAAATTTAACGCCGTTTTATCCGTAAAGGCGCGCTAAATTTGATCGCCCAAATGCCCAACGCAAAGCGTATTTAAACTAAAATTTGAAGGAAAAATATGAAAATTTTATTCGTTTGCCACGGAAATATCTGCCGCTCGACTATGGCGCAGTCCGTTATGCAAAATTTGAGTGAAAAGGCGGGTTTGGCCGGGCGCCTTAGTATCGACTCGCGCGCCACTCACAAGGACGAGATAGGGGAGCCGTCGTATTACGAAACCGTGCGGGTTTTGAAGCAAAACGGCGTGCCCGTGACGCCTCACAAAGCGACCTTGATAACGCAAAAAGATTTTGATAGTAGCGACCTTATCTTGATAATGGACGATGAAAATTTAAGGACTCTAAAGCGAAAATTCGGCGCTGAGGCTAAATTTGACGAAAAAGTAAAATTCCTGCTTGAATTTGTCGAAGCCTCAAGCGGTAAAATAATCGCCGATCCATACTATACCCGCGATTTTGAGCGGTGCTACGAGGATGTTTCGAGCTCTTGCGCGGGCTTGCTTGAGAGGCTAAAGCAAATTTTATAAGCTGGCTGGAGCGGCGAAATTTGCTCGCCCGGCCGGCCGTTCAAGCCCTAATTTATCCCCGCTCTGATATAATTTTGAAATTTTAAATCGTAAGGAAAAATATGAAAGTAGCGCTAATCCAACAAAAATTTCACGGCACCAAAGACGCAACCGTGCAAAGGACGCTCGAGCTCGTGCTCGAGGCTAGCGGCGGCGGAGCAGAGCTTGTGGTGCTTCAGGAGCTGCACCAGACGCAGTATTTTTGCCAGAGCGAGGAGACGAGGTTTTTTGATCTTGCCGAGGACTGGGAAAACGACGTCAAATTTTGGGGCGAGGTAGCGCGTCAAAACGGCGTCGTGCTCGTCACTTCGCTCTTTGAAAAGCGCGCGGACGGGCTATATCACAACACCGCATTCGTCTTTGAAAAAGACGGCAGCGTAGCCGGCAAATACCGCAAAATGCACATCCCCGACGACCCGGGCTTTTACGAGAAATTTTACTTCACTCCCGGCGACATCGGCTTTGAGCCGATCGATACGAGCGTAGGTAGGCTTGGGCTTTTAGTATGCTGGGATCAGTGGTATCCCGAGGCTGCGCGTCTCATGGCTCTGCGCGGCGCGAAGTTGCTTATCTATCCGACCGCGATCGGCTGGTTTGAGGGCGACGAGGAAGCTGAGAAATCGCGTCAGCTAGAGGCGTGGGTCGCCGTGCAGCGCGGACATGCGGTCGCAAACGGCCTACCCGTGATCGCCGTAAACCGCGTGGGCTTTGAAGGCGACGAAAGCGGCGTGATGGACGGGATCAAATTTTGGGGCAACAGCTTTGTTTTCGGCGCGCAGGGCGAGGAGCTTTTCCGCGCCGACAGCCAGAGTGAGCTGTGCCGCATCGTCGAGATCGATATGACCAGGAGTGAGGAAGTGCGCAGGATTTGGCCGTTTTTGAGGGACAGAAGGATAGATGCGTACGCAAATTTAACAAAAAGATTTATCGACTAAGGCTTGTCTTTTTTCTTTTTACATCGTTGGAAATTTCGCCGAAGCTTGGTTACGTATTTCGTATACGCGCCCTCGCTCGGCTCATTTCCGCCTCGTCTAAAGAAAAAATACTTCGCCTTGATGCGTTTTACGCTTAAATTTACAAATTTGACTCATCGAGACCCGCACCTTGAAAATGCTAATTTTAAAACCGCGACGCTTTGCGTCAGCA
>CAURRL010000067.1:0-6520 GCA_963526895.1 uncultured Campylobacter sp.
AGCTGGAGCTGCTTTTTAGGACTCTCTTTTTGGTATAAAAAGAGAGTCTGCTTTTTGAAAAAAGGCTAAAACGCAGGCACTTTGAAAACGTCGTAGCTCATGGCAAATTTGTTCAAAATTTCATAAACATACTACCCAAAACAGACTCGCAAAGAAACGAGCCAAAAGCGTATTTTCTTAGAAAACTAGGCAAAATATTGACGAATTTTGATAAAAAGTAGAATATTCGGGCAAATTTACCCGCGCCTACCTGCACTCCAGCTTTGTTATTGTTTGGGTATTAGCAAAGTACGACGGATACGGCATCGAAACGCTAAAATTTCGTATTTGTTTAGGCGCGATATTTTTAGCGACGCTAGCGGTGATCTCCGCGACGTTTGAGCGCTCCTCGCCGCGCGAAAAGAGCGATAATCCGCTAGGCTTAAAGATGGAGCCCGCGATCGTGTCCTTGCTCACGGGGTTGTTGATGAGTTTGACGGTCAGATCGCAGTTTGCGATGCTAAACTCGCCCGTATTTCGCAGCGAGCCCTTAAACACAATGGTTTCGTTTCTTAGCACGCGGTGGCCGGAAAACTCCATAAGCACGGCCTTTTTGGTATATTTATCCACGATCATCATGAAAAAATATCCGAGCATCAGCGTCGCTATTACGTTTATCGCGATGTAAATTTTAAAAAACTTCGGATTTTTCTCGCCGCGGGCAATCAGCGCGAAAAGCACCGATAATAGCGCCAAAACCGCAAGCGCGATAAAGTGAAATACATTAAAATACCCTTCCATCAAAAGCACTCCGAACTTGTCGTGATATTATAGTCCTGCGTGCGAAAATTATTTACCGCATGCGTGATCTCACGCGTCGCGTTTACGTCCAGCGCCTCTTTTAGCACGATATTTTCCTTCAAAAACGGCTTTAGCTCGTTTGCGTATCGGCGCAGCGTATTGCCCGAGTTTTTGTAAAAGCTAAGGCCGATTTTGCAGTAGTTAAACGGCTTTTTTGAGAGATTTGTTAGGCGCAGATCCACAAGCAACGTGTTTGAGTACTCAAGCTGCTTAGTTGAGACTAGCTCAAGCGAGCGAGTTCGCAAATTTTCATCTAAAAGCTTAGGCATAAAATACGCCCCACATCCAAGCCCCGCGATAGTAACGATCATCAGCGCAAAGCCCGCAAAAAAGGACTTTGACGCGACGTAAACACAAAGCGAAACGAGCGCTAAAAAGGTCAAAAACATCCAGATATAGGCGGCAAAATCCACCCAGCCAAGGTGCGTCAGATAGAAATTTAAGCCTTGTTTTAGTTCGTTTATCATCTTGCCTCTTTGCTTCGTTTGCCTTGCGACGAGCCAAATTTAAACTCCTCCTGCACAAAGCGTGCCAAATTTGACCGCTCTAGCCTTTTCGCGAGTTTTTTTCCTCTATGCCGCTTAGTCCGAAACGGCACGCTAGCTCGGCCTTGACGCGGTCAGGATGAATGCCGTGTAGCGCTAGCGCCACGAGAGAGTGAAAGCACAGATCGGCCGCCTCGTAGATGATCTCCTCGGTCGGCGTTTTTGGCTTTTGGTTTTGACACGCCGCGGTTTGGCTGTTTTGGTTTGTGGCGTTTTCGTTTGAAATTTTAGCAAAATTTTCGTTTTGGGTTAAATTTGACGAAATTTGGCCGCCGTTTGCGGCAGAGTTAAACTGAGCAGTTTCGTTTTTGCGCGCTGACGCGTCCTTGCATGCCATCACTAGCTCCGTAGCCTCCTCGCCGACCTTTTTTAGGATAGCGTTTTCGCCTTTTTTAAATAGGCTCGCGACGTATGAAGTCTGCGGATCGGCGTTTAGCTTGCGGTCTATTATCGCGTGATAAACCTCGTCGATTATGCCGTAGATCGGCTTTTTGGCTTGGTTTAAATTTTGCCCATCATCGCTAGCTAAATTTGACTCCCCGCCGTCCCCCGAAATTTTTCTAAAAAAGCATGATTTTGCGCCGGTATGGCACGCTACGCCGCCGTTTTGAACAACTTTGATCAAGATCGTGTCGTTGTCGCAGTCTAGGAAAATCTCATCTATCGCTTGCGTATTTCCGCTCTCCTCGCCCTTTTTCCAAATGCGGTTTTTCGTGCGCGAAAAATAGTGCGCAAAGCCCGTTTTTAGGCTCAAATTTAACGCCTCTTCGTTCATATAAGCAAGCATCAAAACATCTCCGCTCGAGCTTTCTTGAACGACGGCGGGCAAAAGGCCGCCCACTTTTTCCCAGTCTATTTTCATTTTTATTTCCTTTCGGCTACGGGTTTAGCTCGGCGCGCGGGCAAATTTTAAAGTCCAAATTTGAGTATAAAAAGGCAAAGTTTTTTGCAAAAACATTTCGCTTGGCAAAAAACCATACCTGTTTCGAGATGATTTTGGAGCTATTCAGGTAAATTTTAGCGGCGGACCTGACTTTGCTTGCGATTACAAACAGCAACGAAGCAAAGCCCTCCAAACTAAATTTAGCTGACCCCGCAAAAGCGCTCGCCCGCAAAGCGCAAAAGGCGAGCCGCTCCAAACAAAAGTTATTGCGCTATCGCGCTTTGCTTCTCTTTATCCTTCGTGTCCACCCAGATATTAGGCACCGCTCCGCCAGGCGTTAAAAATATCTTCGCATCTTTATTTTCGCGTAACGCCTCGTTAAATTTAGCCTGCGTTTCGATCTGCTTTAAATTTAGCAAATTTTGATCTAGGCTTTTTGCGACCTCTTTGTTTGCGTATGCCTGTGCGTCGGCTTCGATCTTAGCCGCATCCGCACGACCTTGAGCCTCGATGATGGCGGCTTTTGCCGTACCTTCTGCGAGGGCTGCTTTTTTGAGCGCTTCTTGATTGGCACGCTCTACTTCGTATTTGGTTCGCTCGGCCTCTTGCTTAGCGATTTGTACGCGCTCGATCTGCTCTTTTACCTTTTCAGGTAGGATGATCTCGCGAAGCTGCACGGTTAGCAGCTCAACTGGTTTATTTGGCTGTGCGTCGATATCCTTGCGGATGCCCTCGTCGATAGCCGTGGCTAGGTCGTTTCGCTTCGTCGGCAGCTCCTCTGCGGTGTATTTACCTGCAATACTGCGCACGACGTCGCGTACGACGGGATCAACGATCTTGTTCTCCCAGCTAAGCCCCCAAGACGCGATCGTTTGAGGCGCATTTTCCGGATTTAGGCGGTACTGCACGGTGATGTCGATGCTAACAGGCAAGTTTCTCGCATCCAAAACAGAGATCGAGTTTTTGCGGATGATACCCGCTTGAGCCTGTGCGCCGTACTTTTGCGCAGCCTCGCCCATATCTTCGCCCGATGTGTAGTTGATGAGGCGCACGCGCGTATCGACTACGATGACCTTTTGTAAAAACGGGATAAAGAAGTGTAGCCCCGGCTGCATCGGAGACGGGTCGTATTTACCTAAATTTGACTTGATACCCACTTCGCCCGAGTTTATCGTGACGAAAGGCTGCGTGAGCGCGATCACGGCCACGAGCGCGATGATGACGTAGGCAAAGGCCGAAATTTTGCCAAATCCTTTAAAATCAGGCGTTTTAAAATTTACTTTTGGGCCCTTGCTCTCGCCGCCGTTATCGTCTCCGCCGCCGGAGCCTCGTTTTTTATTAAAATAATCATTCAAATCTGCTGGCATTTCGTTCCTTAAATATAAGTTAGCATCGAGGCGTATTTTGGATTGCGTCCGTAAACTACGTCAAAATATGCGTCTTGTAGGCGTTTAGTTACCGCGCCGCGCTCGCCCGCGCCGATAACGCGGTTGTCGATGTTGCTTATCGGAGTGACCTCAGCCGCCGTACCCGTGAAAAACGCCTCGTCCGCAGTGTATGCGCGGTCGCGGGTGATACGCTCTCTGCGCACTTCGATGCCTAGATCGCGGGCGATTTTGATGACGGTATCTTGCGTGATGCTAGCTAGGCTGCTGTCGTTTGGAGGAGTGATGAGCGCGCCGTCTTCCACGATAAAAAAGCACTCGCCCGGCCCCTCGGAGATGTAACCCTCGCTATCAAGCAGCAGCGCCTCGTCGTAGCCGGCCTCTTTGGCTTCGTAGTTTGCCATTTGCGAGCAGAGGTAGTTCGAGCTTGATTTCGCTCGGCTCATTTGACCGCCGACGTTTAGTTTAGCAAAGCTTGAAATTTTCACGCGGATGCCTTTTTTTAGCCCCTCTTCGCCTAGATACGCACCCCACTCCCATGCAGCAATTGCCGTATTTACGGGAGCTTTGGTGTGAGCTAGACCCATGATGCCGTAGCCTAGATAAACGATCGGGCGCAGATAGACGTTTGATTTAAATTTATTTGCGCGAAGTAGCTCGATTTGTGCGTCTTCGAGCTCTTTTTGCGTGTATTTGACGTTTAGGATAGTCATTTTGGCTGATTTTAGTAGGCGCGCGGTGTGATCGCTTAGGCGAAATATCGCTAATCCTTTATCCGTCATATACGCTCTTGTACCCTCAAATACGGCGTTTGCATAGTGAAGCGAGTGGGTTAAAACGTGGACTTTAGCGTCCTCCCATTTGACTAATTTTCCATCCATCCAGATAAATTCGGAAGGGTTCATTTGACATCCTTTTTTTATAAAATTTGCTGAGTGTAGCAAAAATATCTTTAAAATTTAATACCCGCCGCCAAATTTGGCTCCGTTTGCGGTCAAATTTACGCACTTTTACTGAAACTTTTTGAGTAATTTAGAGCCAAATTTAAAGTCAATTCAAAATTTGAGCATAACGGTTTTTGGCGAAGCAAAAATCTCAGAAAAGCGCTCGCGAGACGAACTTATTTTTCACAAATTATTTTAGTCGCGGCCGGATCCATGCACTCTTTTTGCATTATTATTTCGCCTATCTCTTTTGCTCTTATCACGCCTGAGAGCGGGTTTTTTACGCTAGCTATGCTACCTAAAATTTCTACGTCTACGCTTGAGTACTCAAAGGCTAGCGTGGTATCTAGCGTCTGGCAGCCGCGCAGTACGAGATTTTGCACGTAGCAAAGTCCTTGCAAGCTCTCTATCACGCAGTTTTCAAAGGTCACGTTTTTGCTATTCCACGCGAGGTATTCGCCGCTGATGAAGCTATTTCGCACGGTCACGTTCTCGCAGTTCCAAAAGGCGTCTTTACTAAGCAGCTTGCTATCCTCGACGAGCAGGTTTTTGCAGCCGTCAAAGCCGTAGTTCCCGTCCAAATTTAGCCCGTAAACGCGCAGGTTTTCGCAGTTCATCGCAAAATAATCCCCGCGCGCGCAGACGTTTTTTATCTCCACGTCCGAGCAGCTCCACAGCGTCTCCTCGGCTTGGGTCAAATTTACGTTTTCTAGCCTCACGTTTTGGCACCTACGGAAGGATTTTGGCGCCTGGATTAGCGTATCTTTAAAGCTAACGTCCCGCGCGTACCAGATGCCCGCGCGCGCCATCTGCATCAAAAATCCGTCCTCCACGGCGACGTTTTTGGTGTACCACAGCGGATATTTCCACTCGAAAATACAGTTTTTCAGGCGCAAATTTTGCCCATGCTTTAGCGGCGACTCGCCTGCTGTGAACCCGCACCGCTCAAACTCCGCGTCCTTTGCGCCAAACATAGCGCGCTCGCCGATAAATTTTTGCTCGATAAATTTTTGCATTTTCGCCTCCGTCGTTTTTTACGTAGATTATATCGGTTTTACGGCAACAAGGGTGCAAATTTGAAAATTCAAAGCGAAATTTATAAAGCAAACGGGTAAATTTAAGCAGTAACGAAAATCCAAGCGTTTAGGCATTGCTATTGTCTTTTGGAGTCCTATTTTCCCAAACGCTTGGCAGGAAAAGGTAAGATTTAGACTAGCGCAAAGGATGGAAACGCAAGCCTAAATTTTACCTTTTTGGCGGTCAAATTTGCCGTATCCACGTGGCGCAAGCGAGCATCAAATTTGATGCAAATTTAAAACCAAATTTAAAGCCTGCGACCCATCAAATTTGAGCGGGCAAATTTAACCCGGCCGCAAGCGCAAAATCCAAACTTACCAAAAAGCGGTCCCGAAGCGCACCGCCCGAGAGCCGCTAAATTTTACTTCTCAAACGCCTTTTCTAGGCTAAACGGAAACGCCTGATAGCCCATCGCGTTGGTCATTTTGATTTCGATTGACGGCTCTTTTGCGCCCCATTCAAACTCGTTGATATGAGGGCTAGGCACGCCGACCGGACGACCCTTGGCGATGTCAAACTGCATGCCCGCGACCGCTGAGTAAACCATCACGCTATCAAGGTCGTCTTGATACTGCGCTAGCGAAGTAACCGAGCTGTACCACTCGCTGCCGCGCTGTTTGCCATATTCCCAGACCTGCTCGACGGTCTTGGCATTCTCGTCGATTTTATAAACGACCGCGCGGGAGTATTTCATACCCGCCATCGCAGGCTGCTCCATGCCGCGGGTGTCGCCGTTGTCAAAGACGGTGAGATACACGACGCCCTTTTTGGACTTGCTGTCGATACGGAAAGCCGTATGCTGCGTCCACTGCCAGTCAAATCCGCCCTTCTCGCTCTCATATCCCG
>CAURRL010000068.1:0-6504 GCA_963526895.1 uncultured Campylobacter sp.
TAAATAAAATATAAAAGATCGCTGAATTTGACGTGCGAAAAGCATTTTAAAAAATTTTAACGAACTTTGAAACGTTTTTGATATAATATTTTATAAAATTTTTTATCGGGAAATGTAGATGCAAGGTATCTTAGACGGCGCAGTTAAATTTATGGAAGAGGATTTTTTAGAGCATAAGGAGCTTTTTGAAAGCCTAGGCGAGAAACAGACGCCGCACACTCTTTTTGTCGGCTGTATAGACTCGCGCGTGGTGCCTAGCCTCATAACAAACACGATGCCAGGCGACCTAGTAGTCGTGCGAAATATCGCAAACATCGTGCCTCCGTACCGCAAAAGCGAGGAGTTTTTGGCTACGACGTCGGCGATCGAGTATGCCTTGCAATCGCTAAACGTAAAAAACGTCATCATCTGTGGGCACAGCAACTGCGGCGGCTGCGCGGCTTTGTGGATGGACGAGGCTAAATTTAGCAAAACGCCAAACGTAAAGCGCTGGCTAGATCTACTCGAGCCCGTAAAAAAGCGAGTGCAAAAGCTTTTTGGCGACAATATCGCAAAAAGAGAGTGGATAACCGAACGCCTAAGCCTTGTAAATTCGTTTGAAAATTTACTGAGTTATCCCGACGTCAAGGCCAAATTTAGAGACGGAGAGCTAAAAATTTACGCCTGGCACTACATAATAGAAACGGGCGAAATCTACAACTACAACTTCGTAACAAAGAGCTTTAAACTGCTAGGAGTCGAGAAATGAGAAAAATTTTAACCGCCATTTTTGCGCTGTGCTTTAGCTTAAATTTGCTCGCAGATACTTCAAGCGACGATCTAAACGCGACAGGCATCCTAAACGTCGTAAACCAGATCAACGAAGCAAATGCGCAGATCGCAGTTATCAAGGCGCAGTCGGCTGAAAATAACGAAACCGCCGATAAAAACGTACTTTTTAGAACGGTTCTGGAGAAAAAAGAAAAACTGATCGAGCAGATCCCCTATCTCGTCATGCAAATCGAAATCGACGAGGAGCAGGTGCAAAATTTCAAACAAGAGATGCAAGAGCTAGAGACGAAAACCAAAAAGCTAAAAAACTCTAGCAATCAAAATTTATACGTCAAAAATATGCTCGAGCTCGAGCGCATGCGGCTTGACGGGCTGTTTTACTCCTCGCTTTTAAATTTGGAAAATATCTTTAAAGAGGGCGGCAAAGCCGTAAACGTCAAACTTGCCGTCGAGGAGACGCTACTTAGCTTTCAGACGGAGTTTTACGCGCAGTTTAAGACCTTTAAAGACTCGCTAAGCGAAGAAGTAGCCCTAGCGCATAAAGGCGAACTAGATGCGCTGGAGGCGCACAAAAAGACGCTCGAGGAGATACTCCACTACCTGCGCGATAACGCCGAGCTACTCACCTCAAACTACATCATCTCGGAGCTAAATTTAAAAACGGCGATCGATTTTATCAACGAAAAGGCATCGTTTACGAGCAAATTTAACGTCGGCAAGGCGGCAATCATATTCGTCGTATTTTTATTTTTCGTCTCGTTTACGACGCTACTTAGCAGGCTCACGCTGTGGGCTTTGATGAAATTTTTCGTCAAACATGATTCCGATAGGCAGACTAAAGGGCGCATCGTAGAAATCATCAAACGTCCGATGTTGCTCACTCTTGCCGCGTACGCCGTGGATATTTGCGTCTCGATTGCGTATTATCCGGCTCCGATGCCGATAAAATTTGCAAACTCTCTAACGATAACTTTTGTCATCGCCGTTACTTGGCTCGTACTTAGCGTGCTAAACGGCTACGGCATGGTGCTCATCAACGAACTCACCAAAAAAAGCGGGCGCAAAGAGGTGATAAATTTGATCCTAAAGATCATCTATTTCATCATCTTCGTTATCGCGCTACTTATCGTGCTTAGCAAGCTCGGATTTAACGTCAGCGCCATCATCGCATCTCTTGGTATCGGCGGTCTTGCGGTGGCTCTTGCGACTAAGGATATTTTGGCGAATTTCTTTGCCTCCGTCATGCTACTCTTTGACAACTCATTCTCGCAAGGCGACTGGATCGTGTGCGGCGACATCGAGGGAACGGTCGTGGAGATCGGACTTAGGAAAACGACCGTGCGAACCTTTGACAACGCCCTTATATTCGTACCAAACTCAAAGCTAGCCAGCGATCCGATCCGAAACTGGAGTAGGCGAAAGATGGGACGGCGCATCAGGATGCTGATCGGCCTAGAGTATAGCGCCACGACCGAGCAGATCAAAAAGTGCGTCGATGAGATCAAACAGATGCTAATCGACCACCCAGACATCGCAAAGGGCGACGATATGGGCTCGAAAAAGGCTAGCCGATACGACCGCGGTATCGTCTCGATCGACGATTTGGCCGGTTATAAGTCGAATTTATTCGTCGTCGTGGACGAGTTTGCCGATAGCTCGATAAATATCCTCGTGTACTGCTTTTCAAAGACGATAGTTTGGGGTGAGTTTTTGGCCGTCAAAGAGGACGTGATGCTAAAAATAATGAATATCGTAGAGGCCAACGGACTTGGATTTGCCTTCCCTAGCCAGAGCCTATATGTCGAAGAAGTGAAAAAATAATTTTAAAGGAGAGAAAATGAGCGAAGAATTTGACTACGAAGAGGAAGATCTGGAAGAGGAATACTCCGAATTTGACGACGAGAGATCTGAAAGATACAGCTACAACTACGACGAGAACGACTACGAATACGGCGACGAAGACGAAGAGGATAGCTACGAGATGTGATTTGCGCTCAAATTTGGGTCTAGCCAGGCAAAATTTGCCGGCAGGCCGAATTTGGAGCGCAAATTTGACTCGTAATCAAATTTAAACTAAATATTGAGTAAGGCGAGACGGCCGTTTTGCGTAGGCTTAGTTAAATTTAAACAGACCTTGTGCGATATGCAAATTTGTACTGTTTTTGATGATTTTAGCGGTTGCTGCCTTCAAATTTAGGCATTTATATCAAGCTTTCGGATTTTATTTAGAGCTTCTAAAAGCTTGGTTACGTCCGTCCCTTTTTCTTGTTCGGTTTTGATAAATTTCTCGAAAAACTCGCGCTTTATATCCTTATAAACGTAGGTTTGGCTTTTGCTAGTAGCTTGGATAGGTTTAAATTTCTTTTCTTTTGCGGCGTCTGCCTGCGCTTTTTCTACGATTTTTTCGTCAAAGTCGCCTTTTTTTAGCGTGATTTTTTGCAGCACGTCTCCGATACTCTCGCCGTTTTTAAACATGTCTTTTAGAAATTTAAAAAACTCTTTTTTGCTCGCTTCGTCCGCGTAGCTCACGCGATCTTCTATCTCTTGCCCCAGAAGCGTAATGCGCTCTTTTGCGGGCGTTTGGTCGAAATTTAGCGTGCCGTCAGTGAGCGAAATTTTGACGTTTGCGTATTCGCCTAGGATTTTATTTGCCGCGTACTCGAGCCATTTATCTTTAAACTCCTCCTCGCTCATATCTGAATTCAGCAGCTTCGAGGCCTTAGCGTCCATTATCAGGCCGCTGCCGCTACGCATGCCAAGTCCCAGGCCAAACCCGCCCAGATCCACGTTAAATTTACTCAAAAACCTATCCACGCTAAAGACGTCCTGTCTAAATATATCGGATGGATCGCCTGCGTGCGCGATCAGAGCTCGCGTGCTATCTACGAAGCTTTTTAGCTCGGCGGCCTTTTCTTTGTCGGTACTCGGATCAAGCCCGTTCATCTTGCCCCAGATGCTGATTTTGTCGTCTCTCGTGTAGCCGCTTAGAGAAAATATCCTCCTAGCAAATACCGGTTCGTTCGGCTTTAATCCGAGCTCCTTGCGCCATCCGTCCTCCAGCTCGTCAAATCCCATTTTCGCACCCAACCACATGCTTAAATTTTTACCAGTTAGCTTTTCTGGATCAACCTTGTCCGCCCAAATTTTTAGTTGGTCGTAGTCTAATTCGCTTGGATTTACCGTATCGTAATTAATCTGTGCCGTCAAATTTGACATCAAATTCGCCGCTTCTTTTTCCTCGCGCGCTTTTAAATTTTGCCCGCGAGCGCCGTTAAAATCGAAATTTGCATTTGCGTTAAATCCGTTTACGCCGCCTATCATCTAAAGTCCTTTTAAAATTTGGCTTTTTAACGATATCGGCAAAATTTGAGGAAAATTTAGTGCAGAAAAATTTAACGCAGTTTGCTCGCTAGCAAGTGTTTGCGCAAATTTATTTTATTCAAAATCCTTTCGCAGACTTACGCAGTACGTACCGCGGCCTGAGTGCTTTGCTTTATAAAGGGCGTCATCGGCTCGCTGAAGTAGTAGATCAAAGGAGTTAGGTCCGATCCTGCCCTCTGCGATGCCAGCGCTCACGCACAGCCTGTTAAATAGCGGATTTTCTTGACAAATTTTAAAAAAACGGTCGATCAAAATTTGCACCCTAGGCGCGATACTTTGCGCGGTCGCTCCGTCGGTAAATATCGATATAAACTCGTCCCCGCCGATACGCACATTCATAGCGTCGGCAAAAATTTCCTTTATCAGTCCTGCGATCGCAACTAGAGCCTTATCGCCCGCTTGGTGTCCGTGCTCGTCGTTTACCTGCTTAAAGCGGTCTAAATCCATGTAAAGTATGCTCATGCGCACCGTTTTTAGCCCGTCTAAAAAGGCGTCTAGTTGGTTGCGGTTGGCTAGGCCTGTGAGCTGGTCGTAGTGGGCTAGATACTCGATGTTTTGCAGATACTCGTGTTCTTTCGTTACGTCTCGCGCGATGCCGATAGTGCCGATGATGATTTTGCCGTCAAATATCGGCGTTTTATATGTTTTTAGTTTGCTTGGCTTGCCGTTTGGTTTCATAACCTCCTCGTCATAAAGGCAGGTCTTGCGTGCCGCTACGACGTCGTCCTCGGTCTGGACGCAGACGTAGTCCGTTTGCTCGTAGATCTCTTTAGGGATATCCCAGATATAGTAGTGATCTTTGCCGCGCACGAGTTCTTTTGGTTTATTTACGACTCGGCAAAACTCGTCGTTTACCTCCAGGTGCAGCCCGTCCATATCCTTAAACCAGATCATATCCGGAGATGAGGTTATCAGCGTTTGTAGCCAGTTTTTTTGTAGCCATGCCTCTTTTCGTTCGTCGATCAAATTTAGCGCTTTTTTAAAGTAAAAATCATCTAAATTTGCAGCTTGGGGCCAAATTTCGTCCGCAACTTCTTTTTGCTCGCTCGTTATCTTTGCGGTATCCTTTGCGTAAATCGCCAAAAAACCGTTTTCGCCGATACGTTTTTTTAGCTCGGATAAATTTATCTCACAATCCTCGCTTGCGATGATTAGATATTGATGCTCGTCTGGGATGGGTGCGGGGATGTCGCAGGCGCTTTTTAGTGTCTCAAATTTGTGCTCAAAGCGCGGTCTAGGCGGGATCTTGCCATATTGCTCAAGCTTATTTTTCATATCTTGGGTCAAACAAATATGCAGTTTGACGCGGTACATGACTGCCCTCTTTTTGTTTTTGGTTATGATACAGCAGGCGAGCTTTAACGAGGCTTTGGGAGCGGCTAAATTTAGACATTTGCGCCGAGTTAAAATTTAGAAATTAGGTCGGTTAAATTTGAGCGTAAATTTGACGAAAATTTGAAAAAGAGCGTCAAATTTACGGCAGGTCGCCGAGCGATATAAGCCCGAGCGAGTCGCCGTAAATTTGCAAATTTAAATCAGCCTCCGTACATCAGCCTCGGTAGCCAAAGCGAGATTTCCGGGATATAGGTCACCAGGACGAGTCCGACAAATAGCGTCAACGTCCACGGCAAGCATGAGACGATGACGTCTTTTAGATTCATACCCGTTAGGCCGCTAGCGACGAATAAATTTAATCCGACCGGTGGCGTGATCATGCCGATTTCCATATTTACGATGAGTAGGATACCGAAGTGTACCGGATCCACGCCTAGCGCAGTCGCGATCGGTAGCAGTAGCGGCACCATGATCATAACGACCGATGATGGCTCCATAAACTGTCCCATGATGAAAAGTAGGATGTTTACGATGATTAAAAAGCCAATCTTGCCGATATTTGCAGCCAGGATGCTATCAGCTATCGTTTGTGGGATGTTTTCGCTAGTTAGCAGGTATGCGAACACGACCGCGTTTGCGATGATAAAAAATATCATCGCCGTCGTGATAGCAGACTCTAGGCAGATGTCCCACAGGTCTTTAAATTTGATATCTTTATAGACAAACAGCGAAATAATCAGCGCATATATCGCGCTGGCTGCCGCAGCCTCTGTCGGGGTGAAAATGCCGCCGTAGATACCGCCGATAACGACTACTACGATTAGCAACGCCCAAAAGGCTTTGCCGAATTTTTTTACTCGCTCGCTCCAAGGCTCGGGCGTAGTGGCTTTAAATCCGAGTTTTTTCGCTCCGATATAAGTCTGAAGTATCATCATGCCGCCTAGCATCAGTCCAGGCACTACACCCGCCATAAATAGCTGCGCGATACTGACCTCGGCCGTCACGCCGTAAACGATC
>CAURRL010000069.1:0-6434 GCA_963526895.1 uncultured Campylobacter sp.
CGATATGAGGATATTATCCGCACTCTACGTGCCTGGCGAGCTATATAGCGTGGCTGTTAGTGCGCTGCTAAAGGTGCCAAATCTTTACGCCAAAAACGAGCGCGTGGTACTAAAATGCGAGCTTGCAAGCGGTAAAAAGATGTGGTTGGTCTTTGTCGGCGCGCTAAACGTGGGCAAGATGAAATTTGACTTTGACGCGCGCATACAGACTAACGCCTGCGCCGGAAACGTCGCGCTCTACGAATACGAAAATTTAAGCGTGAAAAAGGGCGAGCAGCTGGGGATGTTTGAATTGGGCTCTACGATCCTCATCCTTAGCGAGCAGGGCGCGGTCAAATTTGATCTAGTAGCCGAGCAAAAGCTAAAATACGGCGACAAGATAGGAACTATCAACTAAGGAGGCGTGATGGGAACGCAACTAGTCGAACAAAACGAGCTAAAAGAGACGCTAGAACTAAAAGAACGCATCGAAAACAACACCGTCGTCGAACTCTGGGAAAACAGCGAGGACTACGAGCGCCTAGCCAACGCGACGCGCAAGACCATGCGATACATCAACGACGAGCAGATAAAGAGCTTTGCCGATGCGCTAAATCAAACGAACGAAAAGATCTTAAATTTGACCTTCGAGGGCGTGAAAAAGCATCACGAAAAGAAATTTGAGCAGATCAGAAAAAAGCAAAAACTCTATGTCGCTTCGGCCTTTGCCGTCGGCGTTTTAGTCGGCGCTGTTTGCGTATGGGCGGCTTTTAGGATCTTTGCGGGGTAGATTGTTTTGGGGCTCGGTGGCTTACGATGCTTGCGCGCCGGGAGTTTATTTTGCTCGGTTTTAGCTTGGCAAATTTGACTTGTTAATCGCACGACTGTTTGCGGCTTGGGCGTGAGGGCTTAAATTTGACGCTTTGATTTTTGGATTTACTTGGGTGTTTTGCTTTAAATTTGAGCATGGAGGCTTTTAAAATTTGATTTCGAGCTGCGGCTGTAAATTTGATCTTTTTTGCTGCGACGACCACCAAGCTTGCCTCGACTTTTTGTGCGGCGGGTTGAACCGCTTTTTTATTTATAAAATGCGTTATAAGTTTATAAAATTTGCATCTCAAATTTAGCCGCCGACTTACGTATCTGCGCAAAAAGCTAAATTTTGATTTTTCTCGTGGCGTGACGAATTATTTGCTGCGTGTTTTTGTTTTGCGAGCTTTGCCAGCGCATGAGCAGCTCTTTTGCGGCGGCAAAATTTACCTTTAGATAGTCCGTGACGTTGTTTGCGACCGAGCGCTGCACGAAGCGTACATCATCCTCTTTTAGTATCTCCAGCACCGCAAAAACCGGGCGCGGATCGCTGATGAAAAGCTCCAGCTTGCTAGCCCACGGTAGCTTTGGTCGCAAGCCCTCCGACGCTAGCCTACGCAGGTGAAAATTTGACGAGCACGCCCACTGCGTCATGGTTTTGAGCGAGTCTTGCGGATATTTTTTGATAAAGGCGCGCACCGCATACTCGCCAGTGCCGCGCTTTGTGATCTCGGCGATCGCTTTCATCGAGGTTTCAAAGTCGTCTATGCCGTAGATTTCGACATATTTTGCCAGCGGCAAAGTCCAGTAAAAATGCTTAAACATGCCCGTTTCGCTCAGGTTTTCTTCGCCTAAAATCGCGACCAAAATCTCCGCCGCGCGCTTAAAATCCGGTGGCAAAAGTTCATTTAGCGCGTTTGCGTGCGCCAAAATCCTTTGCGAATAGCCGAAATTTGGCGTGCTTTCTGCGATTTGCCCGCAGTAACTATGCGCGTCAAATTTAGGATAAACCACCTTTATCTTTTGCGATAAAATTTGCGCCAAATTTTCTCCAAAATATACCGCCAGTCCGCCGTTTTCCATCTTTTTCCTTTGAGTAGTTTTCCTTAAGCCGTTAGCGAGCGAATACGAAGCGCGAAATTTACCGCCAAAAAATCAAAGTCAAATTTGTAGCCGTTACGCTCGTCAAATTTAACCGCCCGTGCAAGCAAAGCGTCAAATTTGTCATAGTTTTTGGGTCAAATTTAAATATCGACCCAAAAAGAGGGCGCTAAATTTAGCAAAAAACTAAAAATAACGCCCGAAATTAAAATTATTTACACTCGACTTGCGGCATCTGCGCTAAAAATATCGGCAATTTTTGCTTGATTAGCGTGTGAAATTTGCTTCTATCCGCGATATTTAGAAACTTTAGCGCGTAGTGCGTTACTCTAAGGCCGCAATTAAGGCTCTTGACGTTGATTAGATTGATCTCGTAGTTGTCAAAATCCGGGTTGCCTGCGATCGGATAGTAGATCGTGTAAGCTTGATACTCTTTATCGTTTATAGACTTAAAATCATACTCCGCTTTGCCAAACTGCCCGCTTTTTAGCGCGGTAATAAAGGTCCTTTGGTATTCGTTGATGTCGGCGTTTTCATCGACGGTGACGCTTACTAGCTTGGTCCATTTAAACCCCACTTTTTCATTCGGTAGATAAAACTCAGCCGTTCTTGCGTTTTTTTGCTTTAAGACGAATTTTTCGCCGTCTATGGCTACTTCGTTTGGTAGATTTACGCTATCTAGCGCGCTTTTTGGTAGCTCTATCTGCGTAGTTCTAGGCTGGGTGCAGCCACCTAAAAATAGACAAACGGCCGCAACGGCGGCAAGCGAAACTCTTTTAAAACTCATGTTTTTCTCCTTTGTTAGTTGATTTTTTAAACTCCATGCACTTTTTAGCTAGCCCCGCCTTGCACTCTTTTTTGTGCAGCTTTTGCGCCTTTTGGCGTAGCGTGGCGGCTTGTTTTTTATCGCTGTGCTCAAGACGGCGTGCTAGATTTAGGCACCCGCGCGCATCGTCCACCTCACAAGCCTCGCTAAAAAGGCTCGCAGCCTCACTGGCGTCCGCTTTTACCACTTCGCCTATACCTTTTTCGTAGATTGCGCCTAGATTTGTGCAGGCCGGTTTTAGCCCGTTGTAGCAGGCGATCCCGTAAAAGTTAAAGGCTTTTGGGATATCTTGCGGCACGTCTACACCCTCAAAATACGCGTCTGCTAGGCTCTCGCAGGCATCTAGTCGCCAAAGTAGGCAGGCTTTTTCAAAAAGCTCCAGCGCGCGAGAAACGTCCTTTTTTACGCTGCGTCCATGAAATAACATATTGCCAAGCTCGGCGCAAGAAGCTCCAAATCCGCCTTCGCAGGCCTTCTCGTGAAATTTGACAGCCTGCTCGCTATCTTGCCGCGCTCCGCCTAGTCCTTTTGCGTAGAGCTCTCCTAGCGCTGCACAACCGTTCGCTACGCCCCTGCCGCACGACTCTTTGCCCAGTTCGTAGGCTGCCTCAAACTGCCCGCTTTGATACTGAGCCCAGCCGCCGTATAGCTCGTCCAGACGCTCGCTGCCGCTGCATTTGTAGGCATCGGTGGTGCAGGCTTTGTCGTAGTAGGATCTAGCGGCCTTGATATCCTGCGCAAAACCCGCCTCGCCGTCCTCGTAAAGCCTACCCAAAGCCTCGCACGCTTCGTAAATTTTGCCATCGCAGGCAAGCGAGTAAAATTTGAGCGCGTTTTTCGAGTTTTTCGCGGCTTCATCGTTTTTGCCCATTGCGCCGTCCGCGTACATACCGCCTAGATAGTAGCAAACTACCGCGTATCCGCGCTCACAGGCCTTTACGTAGAGCTCTAGCGCTTTGCTTTCATCCGGTGCGACGCCGATGCCTGCCTCGTAAATTTGAGCTAGATTATAGCAACTTAAACCAAATCCTTTTTCGCAGGCTCTCTCAAAAATCGCAGCCGCTTTGGCGTGTTCGCCGCTGTTTTGGTGGAGCGAGGCTAGGCTATCGCAGCCGCTTAGCTCGCCCGCGTCGCAGGCTTTTTCGTAAAATTTGCTAGCCTTTGCGTCATCTTGCTCTACGCCTTTGTCGCTTTGATATAAAAACCCAAGCCTTGCACACCCGCGTGCTTCGCCTATTTCGCACGCTTTTTGCCAAATTTGAGTCGCCCTTTGCTCATCGCCCGCGTCGTAGGCCGTTTGACCTTCGCTCGTCAAATTTGCTAGAGCTAAATTTAGCGCAAAAAGTAGTAGTAAGACTGGTTTTATCATTGCGCTCCTTTGTTAAATTTTACCAGTTTTG
Organism: uncultured Campylobacter sp.; assembly: GCA_963526895.1. Lineage (GTDB taxonomy): Bacteria > Campylobacterota > Campylobacteria > Campylobacterales > Campylobacteraceae > Campylobacter_A. Next base: position 4,117 of record CAURRL010000069.1, read on the forward strand.
TTTTTCAAATTTGACCTGTTTTGCCTCTTTGTAGAGCTTGCATACAACTTTATCGATAGGTTATAGCGTCTGGGCGCACTGCCTAAGCGGTGTGACGATATACTAAAATCGCGCGACATTGGCGTTCTTTAAAATTATTGGGTGCTGAGTAAATTTAGCGCGGTTACGAAAATGGCTATGATCTTTTTCAAATTTTTCCTTAAATCTGACGCGAGTCAAATTATAGCAGCAAAACCGCTCCGAGCTAAAATTAACCCCGCTCTTAAAAGACTAAAATTTAGGGTGCGGTTATTGAGACAAATAAAACATCGGCACAAAAGGCGTCAAATTTATTTTGCCAGCATTTGGGTTCATGGCCGTACGGCATAAAACAGATGCGGTCAAATTTAGCCAAGAATCACTCGGCTATAAAGTCAAATTTGACCGATTTTGCGCCTTAAACGTTAAATCTAAAATGCATCACGTCGCCGTCTTGAACGACGTAGTCTTTGCCCTCTAGGCGCATTTTGCCCGCCTCTTTGGCCTGATTTTCGCCGCCGCACGCGATGTAGTCCTCGTAGCCGATTACTTCGGCTCTGATGAAGCCTCGCTCAAAGTCATTGTGGATGACACTGGCGGCTTTTGGCGCCTTCCAGCCTTTTACGATCGTCCATGCGCGCACCTCGACGACGCCCGCGGTAAAGTAGCTGATCAAATTTAGCTTCGCAAATGCCGTTTTGATGATCTTTTCCAGACCGCTTTCGTTCGTGCCGAGCGAGCTTAGAAACTCATGCGCCTCTTCGTCGCTAAGCCCGACGAGCTCCTCTTCGATCTTGGCGCAGAGTTTGATAACCTCGTGTCCCGAGCGCGCGGCAAATTCGCGAAGTGCCTGTACGTATTTGTTGTCCTCCGAGATGCCGTCCTCACCTACATTTGCGCCGTAGACGACCTCTTTTGCGCTGAGCAGCCTTAGCTCTTTGTTTAAATTTATAAACGCGTCGTCGTCCTTGCCTCCAAAACTGCTCGCGCTTTTGCCGTCATTTAGATGGGCTAGCAGCGAGTTTGCAGTCTCTAGCGCCTCTTTTGCGCCTTTTGCGTTTGCTTTGGCTTCGCGGGTTAGACGCTCGATTTTTTTGTTTAGCTGCTCGATGTCGGCGAGGATGAGCTCGGTCTCGATGATCTCGACATCCCTGACGGGATCGACGCCGCCCTCTACGTGCGTGATGTTTTCATCCTCAAAGCAGCGTACGATGTGCAAAATCACCTCGGTTTCGCGGATATTTGAGAGAAATTTATTTCCCAGCCCTTCGCCCGCGCTCGCACCCTTTACGAGGCCCGCGATATCGACGAATTCGATCGTGGAGTATTGGATTTTGTTTGGATTTACGATTTTGGCTAGCTCGCCTAGGCGCTTATCGGGCACCGGCACGACGGCTTTGTTTGGCTCGATCGTGCAGAACGGATAGTTCGCGCTCTCGGCGTTTTGCGCTTTCGTTAGTGCGTTAAAAGTGGTTGATTTGCCGACGTTTGGCAAACCTACGATACCTACTGCTAGTCCCATTACAGCTCCTTTGCCATAGCGCATAGATAATAAAGATTCATTCGCACGCCCGCTCCCGTCGCGCCTGCCTGGTTATATCCCCAAGCTTTTTCAGTGTATGCGGGGCCTGCGATATCTTGATGTATCCACTTGTCTTTAAATTCGTCTTTTATAAATTTATCGAGGAAAAGCCCCGCCATGATCGCGCCGCCGTAACGGCTAGAGCCTGTGTTGCTGACGTCTGCGATCTGACTTTTTATTAGCTCGCGCAAATGAGGGTTAAACTCTAAAATCGTATTTAGCTCGCCGCTCTTTGCCGCTTTTGCTTTAAATTCAGCCTTTAGCTCCTCGTTGTTGCCCATTATGCCGCTTGTGTATTCGCCAAGACCAACCACGCAAGCGCCAGTTAGCGTCGCCATGTCGATCAGCACGTCTGGTTTAAAATCCTGCGCGTAGCTAAGGCAGTCGGCTAGCACTAGGCGGCCCTCGGCGTCGGTGTTTCGCACCTCGATGCTAACGCCGCTGCGAGAGATTAGCACGTCGTCTGGTTTATAGGCGTTGCCGCCGATCATATTTTCGGTCGCGCCCAAAATCGCGTGAATTTCAAATGGTAAATTTAGCTCGGCCGCGCCTTTAATTATACCCATTGCTGCTGCCGCGCCGCTTTTATCGGCTTTCATGGTTAGCATATAATCAGCTGGCTTTAAGCTAAGTCCGCCGCTATCGTACGTTAGCCCTTTGCCGACGAAGATTACGCGTTTTTTCGCGCTTTTTGGTTTGTAGGTGAGGTGGATGAGGC